>WRET01000010.1 GCA_009779195.1 Micrococcales bacterium | reverse complement strand
TCCGACTTCGCCCGCACACACATCGATCACATCCAGTGGCCCAGTGTTGTTTGGCGATCTGGGCAAAAGGGCCGGTGTCGAGAGTCCCACGTCCTGGGTCTCGATCGAGCCCGGAGACCCTGTGCCTCAGCCATCTGGACCTCTACCGTTGGAGAATGACCCGAAACACATATCCTTCGACTGCGATTAAACCTTCGTGGATGCCAAGACTACGGTCGTGGACTCACGTCTCTCACCGTGGGGATGGTCGGCCATACCCTGTGGCCACTCATCCATTTCCACGAAGTAAGTCAGTGCGCGTGGCGGCACATGCTGGCCGCCCATCGACGGACGTCGCTGACTTGACAGCGGAGGCCGGGTCATCGGCTGCCTCGTTGGCGTGGTCACTTCCAACTGTCCATTGAGCTGGTCGCGGTGAGGCCGGATCGCCGTTGTACCGTCGTGGCTGGGGGCGACGGTCCAACGGCGCCCGCTCTGGGTCTGGGCCTGCAGCACTCCACAGAACGAAGACGTTGTCCTCCACGCGCATCTTCACGTCAAGGAGTTGACGGCACAGACGGGCCCGTGGGCCCAAGGCCAGTCGGGAGACGGTTGGGCCCGTAGGCACTAGGCGATGCCGGATGGGTGATTCTACGATAGGTGTCATCAGAAACTGAGACCGTCAGGAGTATCCTGGCCTCGATGAGAAAGTTTGGACAATGAGATGAACTCTATCGCATGCAAAATTGGAGCGTCAAACATCGCATCGTGCAATTTTCTCCGAGTCCTGTTTGGTCGCGCGGGGAACAAAGATCGTGGCCAGGGAACTCTCGAGTATGTTGGGATTGTTCTTGCTGTCATTACGCTAACTGCTCTTCTGGTGGGGCTCTTCGGAGGAGAGTTAGGCGAGACCGTCAAAAATGCGCTCAGCGACGCGTTCGCCAAGGTGACTGGAGGCGGTGGCGGTGGCGGTGGCGGTGGCGGTGACAACCCTTGCCCCGGTGGGTGGGGTTGTCAAACAGGGGGGTAATTGAAGCGGTTTCTTGTGTAGCTATTCAGTGAAAGGTGCAGGCGGAATAACTTTGAAGCACAGGGTGCGACTGAAATCGACTTGGAATTCCATGGCGATGCGCATTGCAACTGGTCCGGACGTCGGTGGCGATCAAGTGCTATTGAACCTGTTGTTGGTCGACTTTGGCGACCTCGCGTCACGCAACGAGTTCGGCGCCAAGGGGTGTAGGTCGTTGACCTGCAGTCCAGGTGCTGGCTAGTCGTATATCGGACGAGACGTGCAAAACGCCCATGTGTCATCTAGACTGCTGTCGCAGGATGTCGACCGGTGGTGCGCCGGCTCCCCAACAGGGTGTCGGAGTGCATGCCTGGCACGGATTCTGAAGACCGTCCCAGACGCTGTTCCCTCTGGGATGGTCGCCTCACTCTTCGAAGTTCATGTCTGTGGCGGCCGAAGGATGTCTCGATGAAGCCCCTGTCTCTAGTGGTCGGTTGTGTTGTCGCGGGACTGTTGTTGTCCGGGTGTGTCGGGGGGTCGTCGGGGCCAGGTGCTTCTTCTCCGGGCGTGTCTGGTGGTGCCACGCCAGGTTCGGGTGCGTCTAGTCCGTTGGTTCTGAAGACTACGTATGCCGGGGGTGACGTCACGGTTACTGTTCATCCCGTCGAGGTTGTCGAAGATCATGCGGTTGTCACTCTCGACTTTGTTCTTGAGCCTGGCGGCGAGAGTTTTTCCCTTGGGCAGGCTTTGAAAGGATCGATTGAAGAGAGAGGGGCGGGTGGGGTCCGCCTGGTGGATCTTGTAGGTGATCGGGTGTGGACCGCTGGGTACGACTCCGCGGGCGTCTCGGCCGCGACCAAGCTACGGAACCTGAAACCGGGCGAGCCGTTGACGACTGTGACAATGTTTGCGGTGCCGGGGAGCGCAAATGTGTACGTATTCGTCCCAGGGGTGGGGCTGGTGCCAGATGTTCCTGTTGTCGAGGGAGGTTCTGACGTTCCGTCGGTGCAGTCGTTGGGTTTGTCGGGCAAAGTGACGTTCCCAGATCCGTGGCCGCTGAGGACATACACCCAGTCGTACGTCGATGGTGTGTCGGTGTCGGGCCAGGGAGCCGACCAAACGGTGACGTTGGCGTCGGACGTTCTGTTCGACACTGACAAGTTTGATCTGACCGCGGGTGCCGCGCAGGTCGTCGCCGAGGCTGGGACGGCGATCAAAGGTGCGGCGAGCGGGGGCGAGGTGCGGGTCGTGGGTCACACTGACGACGTGTCGTCGGCAGAATACAACATGGAACTATCGGTCAAACGTGCCCAGACTGTGGCAACAGCACTGGCTGCGGACCTGGGGGGAAGCTTCGCGATCGTTTCTGAGGGGAAGGGCAAGACACAGCCAGCGGTGCCCGGCACGAGCGCAGAGGCGCGAGCGGCGAACCGGCGTGTAGAGATCAGGTTCACAGCGGAGCGGCGTGTCGGGTTCGACAGTTCGGTGGTTCCTGCGGCCGAGGTGCCGGTGTCGTCTGGGCACGAGTCCGTCGAGTACCTGAAGCGTCACTACTGGGGTGAGGGTGATATCACGGTCCAGGCCTCAGTCGTGCGCGTGGTACGTCGTGACGGGTACCTCGTGGGGACGATCAACGTCTCTCTGGTCAAGGACAACGACGCTGGTAGTGTTGACTTTTGGGGAATGATGGAGTGGTTTGGAGATGTGTCAAAGCCTCGAAACCTGAGTGATTTGGAAAAGTTCCACGGATCGTGGCCGGTGTACCTTCTGACTGACGCAGGGAAGGTGTACGCGGCCCAGTACAGCGTAGGAGCGGGAAAGTCGGAAGCTGTGTGGTTCCTTGCAGAATCGCAGAGCACCACAGAGCCGAACATGCCGGTGGGGCGTGTGTACACCTTCGATGTGGTGTGGCCGGACCTGGGAGCGGACACGATCAGCGTCGAGGCGGCGGAGCATTTCCGCATCGTTGACATCCCAGTGGAGGACGGGTGATAGGTGATTCGTCGTCTGCGCGATAACCGTGGTGCGGCAGATCTTCTGATCCCCGCGGTGATGACACGGGCTTTCAGCAGGATGCGCTTCGCGGGTACGCCAGGTCCACGTCCGGAGGCGTCCGCTGGCACGGGCAGCGCCGTGCGTCAGCGGTCCCAGACACGTACCGACATCCAGGGGCTGCGTGCGGTCGCTGTCACGGTTGTTGTGGTGTTCCACCTGTGGCCGACGGTTCTGGCTGGTGGGTATGTCGGCGTCGATGTGTTCTTCGTCGTCTCGGGGTTCCTCATCACCGGGCAGCTGTTGCGGTCGCCGGTTCGTGGTCTGCGTGATGTGGCCGAGTTCTGGGCGCGGCGGATCCGTCGGCTCGTCCCGGCGGCGACTTTCGTGTTGGTGGCGACGATGGCCGCTGGTGCCATCTGGTTGCCCAGCGCGCTCCGGGGTGCGTTGGGCAAGGACGCTGTGGCTGCGGCGCTGTGCGTGCAGAACTGGAGGTTGGCGACATCGGAGGGGGACTACCTGTCCGCTGCCCCGGTGTCGTCGGCGGTGCAGCACTACTGGGCGCTGTCTGTTGCGGGGAAGTTCTACGTCGTGTGGCCGCTCCTGCTCGTTCTGGTCGCCGCGCTGGCGACGCTGGTGGTGCGGCGCACAGGCTGGGACCGGCGCACGGTCGTGACGGTCGCGGTCGCCGTGGCAGCCGCGGTGGCAGTGGTGGGTTCGTTGGTCTGGTCGGTCCACCTGACCCGCACCGACCCGGTCAGGGCCTACTTCGTGTCGACCACACGTATGTGGGAGCTGGTGGCCGGTGGTCTGCTGGCGGGGGTCGTGGCTGTCGCAGCCGCCCACAAACGGGCGGCCCGTCCGTGGCGCCACACCCGGTTGCTGCGGGCGGTGGCGGCGTGGACAGGGCTTGTGCTGATCGTCGCCGCCGCGTACCGGTACGACGCGACCACACCTTTTCCGGGTACGGCGGCGCTGGTCCCGGTTGTGGGCACGCTCCTGGTTGTCGCCGCAGCCGCTGACAATGTCCGGGGCGGTCCTGGGCGGGTCCTGGCGCTGCGGCCTGTCCAGTGGGTCGGCGACATCTCGTACTCGCTCTACCTGTGGAACTGGCCGCTGATCGTCATCGTCCCGTTTGCGGTCAAACGCGATCTGGGGTTCGGCGACACCGTGGCGGTGCTGGGCCTGACGCTCGTGCTTGCCGCGCTGACCAAACGGTTCGTCGAGGACGGGTTGCGCTGGAACCGGCTGCTGACCCGGCGCCTGGTGGTTAGCTATGTCCTGGCAGCGGTCTGCGTGACCTGCGTGGGGGTGTTCGGTGGTGGGCTCGCGGCAGCGGCCGCAGCCGAGCGGAACCGGGCTGCCGCGCGTGTCAAGGCGGCGGTCGTCCAACCGTGCGTCGGGGCCGACGCTGTGCGCCACAAAACCTGCTCCGACCCGGGGTTGTTGACCCCACCGGATTTCGCCGCAACCGACAGGTCGGTCCTGTACGCCGACAGGTGCTGGAACCACACCCCCTTCGCCACCCGCAACGTGTGCACGTACGGGGTCCAAGACGCAACAGAAGCGACGGCGCGGATCGCTGTCTTCGGCAATTCTCACGCTGGCCACTGGGTCCCGGCGTTGGAAGACGCGTTGGACGGTTCCGGCTGGCAGCTGACGACCTACCTGCAGTCGGTGTGCTACACCGTCGACCGACCGATCCAGTTCGACGGCGAAGGCGCCTCGGAGGGTTGCCAAGAGATCAACCAGTGGGCGGTCGACCAGATCCTGTCATCAGGCACCGACCTGGTGATCATGTCCAACCAGACGTTCGCACCGCTGGTCGGCGTCGCCGAGGCGGACCAGGCCCAAGAGGCGCAGGCCGCCTACCGCCAGACCATCGCCCAGTTCACCAAGGCAGGTATCGCGGTGCTCGTGGTGCGCGACACCCCGACGATGGGCGTCAACGTCCCCGAGTGCGTCGCCCAGCACAGCTACGACCTGGCAGCCTGTGGATCGGACCGCACGTCAGCGCTGCCAGCCGATCCGCTCGTCGCCGCAGCAGCCTCAGACCGCACCGGCCTGGTGTCGGTGCTGGACCTGTCCGACATGGTGTGCGACCCCCAGACCTGCTTGCCAGTCGTCGGCGGCGTGATCGTCTACGTCGACAACAACCACCTGACAGCAACGTTCGTCCGCACGCTGGCCCCCGAGGTCGTCGTCGCCGTCGAAGACGTCCTGGCTCGACGCTGAGTATCTTCCGGGGCGAAGCGCCTCGTCGTTCATACTCAGGTCCAGCAGGTCACCAGGATGAAACGCATAAAACCGGACAGACGTCGACTAGAGTGTTGGTGTGGACAATAAATCTGTCACAAGGCACCGGCGGGCAGTGCGCCGGGTCATGACGCTGAGCGTCGCCGCGCTGCTGGCGGCCAGTGTGTCGGCGTGTTCGTCGGGTACCGACGCCCAGGAGCCGCCGACCAACGCTGCTGCGCCTGAAGAGAATGTCACGAGTCCACCGGTGCCGGAGGAGACACCCACTGCGGAAGCGAGCCTAGATACTTGCGTCGTCGGGGTGTGGTCGTGGCCGCAGGGGTTCTCCGAGTTCTACGCGGACGGGACCGGTGACCTCATGCCGCTGGTCAACTGGGAGGCGCAGGTCACCTTCACATGGCAGACCGCCGGTGACCACATGGAGGTCGTGGCCGTCGACAACCCGGTGGACGTCCCGGTGGCCTACTCAGGTACCTACACCTGTGCTGGCAACGAGATGCACATGGGGGACAACCCGTTCTTGAGGGTGACCGGCGGACCAGGCGACATGTGACATTCCCGCGCCCTGACAAACATGTGGTGGCGCGGTGGGGTGGTCCGTAGGGTCGGGGGGCGTGAGCGCTGACACTGCGTGGCTGCCCCGGGTGGGGTGGTTCTTGTCGGGGCAGGCGGTGTCGCTGCTGGGGTCGTCGATCGTGGCATACGCGATCGTGTGGCATGTTGCGCTCGCCACGCACGACGCGGTCAGCTTTGCGGTGGTGGCGTTCGCAGCGACAGTGCCGCAGGGGTTGATGTCGCTGGTCGGAGGGGTGTGGGCGGACCGGTACAGCCGCAAGGCGTTGGTCATCGGGGCGGATGTTGTGGTGGCGCTGGTCACGGTCGGGTTGGCTGTGGCGCTCCTGAGCGGGTACGAGTCGATCTGGTTGATCACAGCGGCTTTGGTGCTGCGGGGGATGAGCGGGGGCGTCCAGGTGCCAGCGGTCGCAGCGATCTTGCCGTCGATCACCCCGCGAGAGCACCTGCTGCGGGTGAACTCGGTGTTCGGGTCGGTGAACGCGGCAGTGCTGCTCGTCGTCCCGGCAGTGGCGGCGTTGGTGCTCGTGGTGTGGCAGATGGGGTGGATCCTGCTGGTCGACGTGGTGACCGCGGCCATAGCCGTGGCGATCCTCGCGGCGATCAAGATCCCTGCGACGCCGAAGGCACCGGAATCGGGTGAAGATGGTTCTTCTGCCTCGCCAGGGGGCGGAGACGGTGGGGACGGTTCCTCTGTCTCGCCAGGGGGCGGAGACAGTGGGGACGGTTCCTCTGTCTTGCTGGGACCTGCGCCTCTGGCGCAGCTCCGCGAGACAGCAGGAACCGTCCCCACCGTCTCCGCCCCCGCGGCGCAGCTCCGCGAGACAGCAGGAACCGTCCCCACCGTCTCCGTCGTGTCTGCGGACAAGGGTGGGGGGATGGGGGTGGCTTGGCGGTTTGTCTTGGGGCACCCGGGGCTGCGGCGGACGGGGTGGTTGGTGCTGGTCATGTATGGGTTGATCATGCCGACGGCTAGCTTGGCACCGATTGTCGTCGTGCAGCTGTTCGGGGATTCGACGGTGCTGCTGGCGGCGGTGGAGATCGCGTATATGGGGGCGTTCATCGTCGGGGGGCTTGTCCTCGCGGCCTGGGGTGGGATGAAGAACCGGATGACGTTGATGCTTGTCGTGACTGCGGCGTGGGCGGCGTTCACCGTGGCGCAGGGGGTGGCGCCGTGGGCGCTGCTCTATGTCGTGTTGTGGGTGCCGTGGGGGTTGGTCGGGCCGGGGCTGATCACGGTGTCGACGACGGTGATGCAGGAGGAGACCCCGCCGCACCTGGTCGGACGGGTGATGGGGTTGCTCCAGCTGGTGGGTCTGCTGGTCATGCCAGTGGTGCTGCTGGCGATCGCCCCGGTGGTGACGGTGGTCGGACCGCGGGTGGTGCTGGTGGTCAGTGGTGTGGCGGCGCTGGTGGCCACAGCGGTGCTGGCCCGTGGGGCGCCGCTGCTGCTCGCACCGCAGAAAACCGAGTGACGGAAAGACGGGAATGGTGGGGGACGGTTGTCCCGCCAGACAGTGGAGACGGTGGGGACGGTTCCTCTGTCTCGCCAGACAGCGGAGACGGTGGGGACGGTTCCTCTGTCTCGCCAGACAGCGGAGACGGTGGGGACGGTTCCTCTGTCTCGCCAGACAGCGGAGACGGTGGGGACGGTTCCTCTGTCTCGCTGGGACCTGCGCCGGTGGCGCAGCTCCGCAAGACAGCAGGAACCGTCCCCACCGTCTCCGCTGTCCCCCACTGGGGCAAGACGGCCACAACTGGTGGTGGAGTTTCGTATGCTCTTACAGGTAACAGAAGGGGACTGATGACGATTCAGCCAGAAGACCACGACCGCGCCCTCGAGCTGCTGCACCGTACCGACGAGATACTGTCCCAGCGTGTCGTGGGGCAGGCGAGGTTGCGGAGGACGCTGTTGGTGACGTTGCTCGCAGGTGGGCACGCGTTGCTGGAGTCGGTGCCGGGGCTGGCCAAGACGACGGCGGCGCACGCGTTGGCGGCGTCGGTGTCCGGCACGTTCCACCGGATCCAGTGCACCCCCGACCTCATGCCCAACGACATCGTGGGCACCCAGATCTACAACTACGGGACGGGGGAGTTCACCACCCAGCTCGGCCCGGTCCACGCCAACGTGGTGCTGCTGGACGAGATCAACCGTTCGTCGGCGAAAACCCAGGCCGCGATGCTGGAGGCGATGCAGGAACGCCAGACGACCATCGGCGGGCGCGAGTACCGGCTGCCGTCGCCGTTCCTGGTCATCGCCACCCAGAACCCCATCGAGGAGGAAGGCACGTACGTGCTGCCCGAGGCCCAGATGGACCGGTTCTTGGTGAAGGTGGTCGTGGGGTACCCCGCACCGTCGGACGAGACCGAAGTCCTGGCCAGGGTGATCGACGGGCGGCAGGAGGCGCCGTTGGAGACCGAGCCGTTGACCCTGGACGAGCTGGAGTGGCTCATCGACCTGACCTCCCAGGTGCGGGTCGACCCGGCGATCAGCCAGTACGTGGTCGATATCGTCAACACCACCCGTGGCGGCGGGCCGCGGCCTGTGGAGCAGGTGCGTGACCTGGTGCGGGTGGGGGCCAGCCCCCGCGGGTCGATCGGGCTGGTCAAGATTGCCCAGGCTGTGGCGTTGACCTCCGGACGAGGGTTCGTCGTCCCTGAGGACGTCAAAGAGCTGCGTCACGAAGTCTTGCGCCACCGCATCGTGCGCACCTTCGACGCCCTGGCTGACGGGGTGCCGCCCGAGCACATCGTCGACCTGGCCTTCGGGGCGGTCCAGGCACCATGAGACGGCTGCGGTGAGCACGGGCCAGGTCGCCCCCGGCGTCGCCCCGCCGGTGCGTCGGCGCGCCGACCAGCTGCTGGCTCTGCGCGCGCGCCTGAGCCTGCCGATGCGGCGCCGGGTGATGGGGCTCATGGAGGGACGGCACCGGTCGGTGCTGCACGGACGAGGCCAGGACTTCGACGACCTGTCGCGTTACGTCCCCGGCGACGACCTGTCTGACATCGACTGGCGCTCCAGCGCCCGCGCGGGGGTGCCGCTGATCAAGCGGTACGTGCACGAGACGACGATCACGGTGGTCTTGGCGGTGGACACCGGCCGCACCATGGCCGCTGCGTCCCGTGACGGAGAGCGCAAGTCCGACGTGGCGCTCGAGCTGGTCCGGCTGGTCGCCTTGCTCGCCCAGGAAGGAGGGGACCGTCTGGCCCTGGTCGCCGCCGACGCCGGACGTCTGCTCACCTTCCCCGCCCGGCACGGACGCCTGCACGCCGAGGCTCTGCTGCGTCGGCTGGGTGACCAGATGCACGGCAGTGCGGCCAGGCTGCCGGGTGCTGACCTGGGCCGTCTGACCAGCCAGGTCGAACGCCGTCACACCCGTCGCGCCTTGGTGGTGCTGGTCACCGACGAAGCCCACCCCGACGCCGATGTCGACCCGTCCCAGGGCGAAGGCCCGGACTCGCAAGCCCTGCGCCGTCTGCGCACCCGCCACGACGTCATCGTCGCCTCGGTGGCCGACGCCGACCCACGCAGCGGTCCTGATGTCGACGACGGCTGGACCGCTCCGACGCGGCTGCTCGGTGCCAAGCACGCCAGTGCCGCTATCGCCCAAGCGCAGGCGGTGCGTGCGGCCCGTCGGCAAAAAGTCCTGCACCACCTGGGGGTCACCGGGTTGGTCATGACGAGCACCAGTGACGTCATCGGCCAGCTTGCGAGGGCTCTGGAGGCCAACCGTGCTGGCCGCTGATGTGTCAGGGTCGGCTGTGCTGGCCGTCGGTGCTCACCGGCCAGCCGTTGTCGAGATGCACCCGCTGACGACCTACCCGCTGTGGGTGACGTTCTTGGGCTGGGGGTTGGTCGCCCTCGCCGTGGCGCTCCTGGTGTTCGTGTGGTGGTGGACGCGTGCCACCCAGCCGCGTTTTGCTGACCGTCCGGTCGTTGCCGCGCCGTCGGGGGCGCTGGGGTGGTCCGGGTGGGACGAACCGCTCCCGGCCGCCCAGGCCCGGTACCTGGCGCATGTCGCCGACGTGTCGCGCCGCTACGAGGCAGGGCTGGTCGACGCGCGGCGGGTGCACCTGGAGCTGGCGTCAGCGGTCCGCGGGTACGCCAGCGCGCGCCTGGGCCGCGACGTGCGCACCTGCACCGCCTCCGAGTTCCGCGCGCAGACCGGTAACTCCGCGCCCGCTGCGGCGTTGTACGCGTACCTGGGGCCCTCCTTCGACGGCCCGCAGGCCAAACCGTCGACGACCCGTAAGTCCATCGACACGGCGTGGCAGGTGATCGCGCGGTGGTAGAGGTGATGTGGCCGTGGGCTGTCGCGGTGGTGGTGGCGGTCGTCGTCGCCGCCGGTGCTGTGGCGGCGCTGGTGCGCTGGCCGCGTGCCGAAGGTGCTGTCGCGCACAGCGCCTGGGTGCGGGTGCTGCCTGTCGTGCGTGCTGCCGTGCGCCGGCAGCGGGTGACGCAGGCCCTGGGGTGGACCGCGACGGTGGTCCTCGTCGTGGCCACCGCGGTGCTCGTGGGACGGCCGGTCGGCACCGAATCGACACCTGAGCTCATGGGCAGGCGCGATATCGTGCTGTGCCTGGACGTGTCAGGGTCGATGCTGCCGTTCGACACCCAGATCCTGGGGTCGTTCGAGACGATGGTGGGCTCCTTCGACGGGGAACGGATCGCCCTGTCGGTGTTCAACGCCACGTCGCAGACGGTCTTCCCCCTGACCGACGACTACGAGATGGTTCTCGACGAGCTGGCCCGGGTCAAGGACAACCTCGACGTGGACCTGAAAGACACGATCTACGTCGAGGACCTGGAGAGGGTCTTGACCCCTGAAGAGCTGGCGGGGTTGTGGGAAGTGTGGGCAGGCACCTTGTCGTACTACGGCTCGTCGTTGGTCGGTGATGGCCTGGCCAGCTGTTCGCTGCTGTTCGACCCGGCTGTCACCGACCGGTCGCGGTCGATCATCTTGGCTACGGACAACGACGTCATGGGCGATCCGATCTACCGGCTGAGCGAGGCTGCGGCACTCGCTGACCGGCGCGGCGCATCCCTGTACGGGCTGTTCCCCCAGGAGAACAAGGGCACGGGCCAAGACAGCGCGTTCTCGGCCGACCTGGGGAAGGTGGGCGGCAAGGTCTGGTACGCCGAGGACCCCGGCGCGGTGGGCGCCCTCGTGGCGGAGGTCGTCGACAACCAGCGTGTCGTCGTCGCGTCGACGTCCCCGCCGACCCTCACCGACCGCCAGAGGCCGTGGACCGCCCTGGCTGGGCTGGCTGTGGTGGCTCTGCTCGGCGCACGGGTGTGGGGGCGGCGATGACCTTACGACCGTTGCTGCCACTGGGCCTGCTCGTGCTCGTGGGTCTGGTCGCCACAGGTGTGTGCGTGCTGGGGTTCTGGCGGGCCACGAGAACCCGTACGAACCTCGTGGCTTGGTCGGCCCGGCTGGTGATGGTGTGGGCGTTGGTCGTCGTCGGAGCCCAGCCGTCGACCGCCACGTCTGTACCCATCGGCGTGGCCGGTTCGAACGTGGACGTCTTGCTCGTCGTGGACCGCACCGGTTCGATGGCGGCCCTGGACTGGGACGGTGACAAACCCCGCCTGGACGGTGTGCGCCACGACGTGCAGGCCCTGGTGGCTGCGCTGCCTGGGGTGCGCTGGTCGGTGATCGCCTGGGATTCGCAGGTGGTGCGGACTTTGCCGTTCACCACGGACTCGAAGGCCGTGACCTCGTGGGCAGTCTCGCTGCGCCAGGAGATCACGTACTACTCGGGCGGGTCGCAGATCGACCGTCCGCTGGACAAGATCACGCAGGTCCTGGCCAACGAGGCCCAACGCCGCCCCCAAGCCTTGCAGTACCTGGTGGTCATGTCCGACGGGGAGTCGACCACAGGTGGCCCCATGGTCGCCTACAGGGGGTTGCGCGACCACGTGGCTGGTGGGTTGGTGCTGGGGTACGGCACCAACCAGGGCGGCCAGATGCGCTCCTACGACGGTTCGGCAGACCCGGACCCCAACGCTGCGTGGATCACCGACGCGGAGGGCAACCCTGCGGTGTCGCGTATCGACGAGCAGGTGCTCACCCGGGTCGCCTCGGACCTGGACGTGCGGTACGTGCACCGCACCGGCAAGGACACCAGCGCCCTGCTCGCCTGGGCCAAAGGTGTGGACAAGGTGACCAAGACCGAACCAGGGCGCACGGTCGAGGTGTTCATGGCCCAGACCTGGCCAGCGGCGGCCCTGCTGGCTCTGGCTGTGGTGACGGAGGTCGCGCTCGCCGTCCCCCGGCGCACCAAACCTGGGCGTGGGCGTTGGCGCTGGTGGAAAGCCAAGACCGGACCGGCAGGAGGGTCTTGATGAGCGACGGTGCTGCGAGCGACGGTGCTGTGGGCGACGGTGCTGTGGACGACGGTTCTGGGGCGGTCCTCACCAGAACCCAGCGCTGGGCTGCGCGCAGGGCCGAACGTCGTGCGCTGCGTGCGTCGATGAGCCAAGAGCGGCGCGACAGGGCTCTGGTGGCCAGGTTGTACTGGTTCTCCGGGGTGGCGCCATTCGTCGCGGCGCTGGTGTGGATCGCCTGGCCGATGGTCGCGGTCGGACCTGCTGTGCGTTCGGCGTCGCACACGGCGGACGCTGGCGGACGGCCTGGGTACTTCTGGCTCGACGCGGTGGCTGACAACGACCTGGTCGAGCTGTGGAGGGCTGACTACAACGTCGGGACCGTGAGGTTGCTCGCCGGGGAAGGCTGGAACGGCGTCGTGCCGCTGCGTCGTGCCCTGGACGCCGTCCCTGAGGTCGAGGAGGACGGTTACGCCCAGTACTGCATGGTGCTGGAGAACCTCGTCCTGGCCTACGAAGCCCAGGCGGAGCACACCACCGACCCGGACGAGGCCTTGCGGGCCGTGACCGACGCACGCCAGCTGCGCAAAGACCCGCGGTGCACCGACCCGGACGACGACCCCCCGCCGGGACCGTCGCAGAACCCTGACCCGGACGGCCAGGGTGGGTCCGGCGACGACGACCTGGAGCGCCAGCGCCAGCGCGAGCTCGAAGAGCGCCAGCGCGGTTCGGACGCCGACGCCGAGCAGTTCCGCCAGGGCGGAGGCACCCCCGACCTGACCAACCCCGGCGGGGGCCGTCGCCCTGGTGGTGACGACCCAGCCGGGCCGGTGCCCCAGGACTGGTAGGCACACACACCGAAGGCCGGTGGGGGTGTCCCCACCGGCCTTCGGTGCTGGTGTCTCAGGCCTGGCGGTGGGCTGCCGCGGCCTCGGCCAGGGTGGTGCCGGAGATCGGCAGCAGGGCCCACTGGTGGCTGGTGGCGTGGACGATGGTGTCCTCGGCGACCAGACCGGCGCCGTGCCCGTCGGCGGGGGCTTCGGCGGCGGAGCCGACGGCGATGCCGTTGGCCTCTTGGAACTCGGTGACCGACTGGGTGCACTCGACCATGAGGAAGTTCGAGTCTTCCCACGCGTCGATGAAGACCTCGATCGGCACGGCTTCCATGTTGCCGTCAGGGTTGCCGGTGTCGGACAGGTACACCAGGCCAGCGTCGTAGTCGATCGCTGCGACGACGGCCATGTGGTCGGCGGTGTTGTCTTCGACCTCTTCGCCGTACCAGACCTCGCCGGAGTCGAACGCGACCATGACGGCGTTGCCCTCGGCCAGAGCCTCGGCCAGGGTGTCCATCGAGCCGTAGGTGGTGGTGGCAGGGATACCTGCGGCTTCGAGCATCAGCGCAGCAGCGTCAGCAGGAAGGCCAGGTGCGCCGTCGGGGCCCACGATCCAACCCGTGGAACCACCAGCCCCGCCGAGCTGGTTGGCCAGCTCGACAAAGTCGAGGTCCGAGACGTTCCCACCGGTGTACAGGTTGTAGATCTGCGCGACCGACGCTGGCACGCACGAGCCGTTGAACGACTGCTCGAACCATTCGTCGGAGTACTGGAACGGGTCGCCGACGATGCAGCCCTCTTGGACCTCGGGATACCAGATCTCAGGTGCCACTGGCAGGTCCAGCGGGGTGTAGTGCTCGTTGATGAGGTTCCACAGCTGGGGGGACGCTTCGGCGATGTCCGCGCCGGTGACCATCTGCCCTTGGTCCAGCGTGCCGTCGTTGTCAGAGTCCCACTGGATGAGGTAGTTGCCGGTGTCGCCATCGGCCAGGATCAGCACGTCGTAGGCGCCGTCGCCGTCAGTGTCGATCGCCAGGTAGTCGAAGTCGCCGTCCTGGTCCAGGTCGGTGGCGTCGAACGCGCCCACACCGTCGAGGTAGCCGACGAGCGAGTCGTTGATGCCGTCGCCGTCCCAGTCGTAAGCCTGGACCTGGTTGACCCCGAACTCGGGCACGTCAGGAACGGTGTACGGTTCGGGGACGCCAGCGTCGCAACCTGCGGAATCACCGAGTGCGTCGTCGTTGGTCGGGGTGATGTCGAAATCCATGGTTCTGCCTTTCTTCGAGGACGTGCCCATCTGATGGCACCAGACAGGCGGGATGTTCCCGACCCTTGGACTGCCGGGGTGGTCACTGCTTGTCCAGGTACTCCTTGAGTGCCCGGACCTCGGGTTTGGTCATGGTGCGGAAGTTATTGGTCACAGCGTTCCCTCCGCTTTGGGGCCCCGAGCCCTCGATGCAGAACGGGACGTCGGAGTAGCAGTACACGAACAGGTATTGGCCTGGCAGTTCCGTCAGGTCGATATTAGAGGTCGTGGACAGGTCGAGCACCCACTTGCGGCCCATCTCGTCACCGTCGGCGTTGCTCCACGTGCCCGCGTCGGTGAAGGACCCGCCAGCGTCGTTGAAACCGGCGTAGGCGTCGGTGGCGGCCTGCACGCTCGGCCAACGGGTGGGGAACACGGTGCCGTCGCCGCTGGGCCGGCACACGAACGCGTCGGTGTAGCCGGTCGGGACGTAGTCGGACGTACGGTCGCAGTCGGACTCGTTGACGTGGTCCTTGGGCTTGAACGCGTGGAGGGCGGCGGCCTTCCCCGAGAGGTCGGGGCACTGTTCTTCTGACGAGGTGCCGTCCCAGCAGGTGGCCGTCGTCGTGCCAGGGTCGCGCAGCAAGAACCACCAACCGGCGAAACCCAGCACGAGCAGGACGACCACGCCGATCCCGGCACCGAGTGCGACCTTGGCACCTGTGCCCGAACCCCCCGACCCTGCTGGTGGGCCCTGGGGCGGACCCATCGGAGCCAGTGGTCGACCAGGAGCCGGGTAGTTCTGGGCGTAGCTGGGTGCCGAAGGCGGCGGGCTCGGTGCGTAGGTGACCGGCGGGACGTCTTGTTTGGGCGGGCCGGGAGGCGGGCCCCCTGCCGTCGGGTAGCCCGGCGCGTTCGAGGCGTACCCACCGCCCGTCGGTGGCCCACTGGGAGGGCCGCTCGGCCCCACCCGCGGCGGACCGCTGGCTGCCTGCCGCGGCCCGGTTGTCTGTGTGACGGCTGAAGGCGGTGACTGTGCTGGTGTGACGGCCGAGGGGGGTGGTGTGGCGGCTGGGGGCGGTGACTGCGCCATCGACAGCGACGGTGGGGGTACCGGGACAGGCGGAGGAGCCTGCTGGGAGCCCCGTTCGCGCTGCTGGGCCAGCTGTTGGGCCAGGGCGCTGAGCTCAGCCGGCGTCATGACGGCGACGGGGGTCTTGAGCGCGCCGACGGCGACTGCGAGCTTGGGGTCGCCCAGAGGGGCGGTGAGGATACCGGTGACCTTGTGCAGCGCCTGGGCCAGGGCAGGGGTGTAGGCGGTGCCTCCGGTCAGGTACAGACCCGCGAGGTTGGTGGTGCCTGACGCCTGCAGGGCCCGGGAGGTCAGGGCCCCGGCACGTGACATAGGTTCGGCGATCAGCTCTTCGTACTCTTCACGCGTCACTGTCAGCGTGATCTCCTGGCCACCGACAGCCACGGCGATGGGGGCGTTGGTGTGCTCGGAGAGGTCTTGTTTGGCTGCACGGACCACGTCCAGCAACGTCAGGGCCGCCCCCAGGTGCTCCGCGGCGGCCAGGGCCGTGACCATGTCTGTGCGTCCTGAGGTGCGCAGCTGGCCCAGGACCCACTGGTACAGCAGGTCGTCCAGGTCGTTGCCGCCGAGGCGGTCGTCACCTTCCTGCGAGACGACCAGCAGGTCTTTGCCTGGTGACGGGTCGTCTGTGGTCTGCAGGACTGCCACGTCGCAGGTGCCGCCACCGGTGTCGACGACTGCCACACGCGACCCGGGCGGCAGCGACCCAGGCGGGACGTGGGCGTGCAGGGCGGCGATCGGCTCAGGCAGCAGCCGGATGTTGTCGGAGGAGAACCCTGCGATCTGGGCGGCTTCTTGCAGGGCAGTCAGCCGGGCCCGGCCCCAGCGCACCGGGTGGGTCAGCACGAGCCGGTCCGGTTCGGTGCCTCCGGCCGCGCGGACCGCCCGCTCGTGCACGGCGGTCAGCACGTGCGAGGCGATCTGGGCGGGGCTGACCAGGTCGTCGCCGAGCACCAGGGGTTCTTGGCCCAGCCGGGCTTTGGGCGAACCGATGAACGTGTCCGGGTGGGTACGCCGGGCGTTGAGCGCAGCCTGCCCGACCCGCCACTTGCCGTCGGTCACCACGACGGCCGACGGCATGGTGTCAGAGTTCGGGTCAAGCTTGACCTTGTCCACCCTGCCGTCGGGGAAACGGATGGCAGCCCCTGTGTTCACCGTCCCGAAGTCGACGGCCAAGATCCATCCCGCCACTGTCATGTCTCCTCTTGGTCATGGCCGCCGGTTCGCAGCAGCCTCAGTCTTGCCCATGGCACCTGGCAGGCGCTAAACCTGCCAGTGTGGTGGTGTCGTGGTGCCGCGGAAACTTGCAGGTGGGCACTGGTGGGTGCCACTGGTTCTGCAAGAGCGCGGCTTCGTGTCGTCGGCATCACATGGACTGCCGGTGTGCGATGAGGGTGAATGAGCGCTCCAAGATGGTGCACGCCGATGCCAGCCCAGGGGTGATCGCCAGCGACGCGTCGGCGCGGGCCTGGTTCACAGCCTTGATCGCCTCTTTGCGGATCGCCGTGGAGTCGGCAGACGGGCCCAGGCCCACCCGGCGGGCGTCGTCGGGTGCCGAGGTCAGCCGTTCCAGCGTGGCGACCACCGGGTGGCTCGGTGCCGAGTAGCGCAGCTCTTCCCAAGCGTTGAGCTCGGCCAAGGGGTGCAGCTCGGGAGAGAGCAACGCCTCAGAGATGGCCTGGGACATCTGCCAGTGCAACGGCCCGGCGGCGTTGGCGACCTGGGTGAGCAGGTTCAGAGCCTGACGGCCTTTGAGCTGGCGGTGACGGCCCACGTACCGGTCGCGCAGCGCACGGCGCAGTGCGTGCTCGTTGGACCGGGTGGACAGCCACTCCGACAGGGACCCAGAACCTGCTGCGGCCACAGAACGCCCGTACCGCACCCCGTAGTCACCCAGGACGGTCGCGGCTGTGTCGATGGCACGGGCCTGGTCGTCGTCGGGGTAGCGCAGCTCGGCTTCGTCGAGGCTGACCAACGAGCCCAGGGCCCGGGTGACGTTCTCGGTGACCTGCCCGGTCGCCACGGACTGGGCCATGAGCCCCGACACGGGGATGACCGTGGACAGCTCGGCGGCGCGCTGGGCGGCGATCGTCGCGGCGTACGCGCCGGCGTCGTCGAACGGGTCGGTCTCGCCCCAGGTGCCCGCGCCGAACGTGTCCGCGTGCGACAGCACGCCGATCGCCGACGAGGGTTCGCCAGCACCGGTCGTGGCCCGGCCGGAGACCTCCGTGAAGTCCCGCAGGACCTCCACGTCGTCGGCACGGGACACGTCGCGGAACACGTAGACCAAGGCGTCGGCCTGGCGTGCCTCCAGCATGGCGCGGCGGGTGGCTTCGTCGTTGGCGGTCGTCGTCGTCGCCAGCCCAGGGGTGTCGATGAGCGCGAAGTCGCGCAGCGCCGACTCTTGGAGGAACACCACCAGGTGCGAGACCTCCGAGGGCGGGTAGCCCACAGAGTCGGGCACCCGACGGTCCACCAGGGCGAACTGCTCGATCCGTCCGTCGCGCAGGTGGACCTCGCCGCGTTCGGGGGCGCCCCAGGCGTAGTGGGTGACCATCGACGTGCACTCGGCCTCGTCGGTGGCTGCGATACGTCGGCCGATGATGGCGTTGACGAGGGTCGACTTACCAGCTTTCACCCGTCCGACCACGGCCAGGCGCAGGTGCGCGTCGTGCAGCCGGGCCCGGGCCTGGTCGACGCCAGGGCGCGCGGGTGTGCCGCCGATCATCTCGATCGTGTTGCACAACCGCAGCATGGCGTTGGTCATGGGGTCGTCGGACATCAGGGCCTGCCTCCAAGACGCGCGTGCGTGACCATGTCAGACACGTCTCTACACTCCGTCGGTGGCGTCGACCATCCAGACCTCGACACCGGCGGGCCGCACGACACCGTGGGCGCTGCGCCACCCGGCGCGGTGCACGACGGCGATCGTCCCGTTCTGGTTGGGGTCTTCGGCCGGACGCGTCGCCACGGCCTCGTGCACCTCAGGGTCGAACGGGTCGCCGACCACGGCGTCGACCGGTTCGACACCGACGGTGCGCAAGGCCCGGAGCACCTGGGTCTGGGCGGCGGGGGTCGTGATGAGGTCGGCAAGGGTGATGAGCTCGGGGACCACCGACGAGGTGGACGGGTCCGGTGCCACCGGCACCACCATGGGGGCAGGGGCCGGGCGGTTGCGCCGTCCGAACGCCATCGCGGCCATACCACCAGCAGCGACGAGGAGCACCACGACGAGCGTCCACGGGAGCACCCCTGTGAGCAGGCTGGTCGAGCCGTCGCTGCTCGCGGGCACGGGTACGGGGGCGGGGGCGGTCACGGTCACGGTGACGGCCGGGGTGGGGGTGTTGGCGAGCTCCTCGTCGATCTGTTCGTCGATCTGTTCTTCGATCTGGTCGATGAAGTCGTTCGAACCGGGGCTCTTGGTCGGTGTGGGGTCGACCAGGGTGTCGGGGGCAGGAAAAGTGGGGTTCTTGGGGTTAGGGGTTGGTGGTTCCACCGTGGAGCTTCCCTCCGTCAGGTCGATGGAAGCCGGGCGTCGGGGGGCGCAACCCAGCTTTCGCAGTGAGAGTCATCGGTGCGCTGCAGATGTTCCCTGCGCGCCGAAGATCGCACACCGTAGGTTAGGCCGCCTATCGCGCTGACGCCAGGACCGCAGCATCATTGGCACCGGCCATCGCGGTGCGTACGGCGGTTCGCATCAGTGTGGCGTTGCGGTAGCGGTCGGCTGGGTCTTTGGCCAGGGCTGTGGCCACGATCTGGTCCAGCGCCTCGGGGATGGTTGGGTCCAACGACGAAGGGACCGGCGCAGGCGCGTGCAGGTGCTGGTAGATGAGGGTGACTGTGGTCGGCGCCACGAAGGGTGGCCGACCGGTGAGCAGCTCGAAGGCCAAGCAGCCCACGGCGTACAGGTCGGCACGGGTGTCGACCGGACCGCCGGCCGCCTGCTCAGGTGACAGGTACCGTGCTGTGCCGACGACCGCAGCGGTCTGGGTCACCCGTGGCGAGGTCGAGCCCACCACCCGGGCGATACCGAAGTCCATGACTTTGACCACACCAGAGACGGTGATCATGACATTCGCAGGTTTGATGTCGCGGTGCACCACCTGCGCGGCGTGCGCCACCTCCAGCGCTGCCAGCACCCATTCGAGGATCCCCAGCGTCACGGCCAGCGGCGGCGGGCCGCCAGCGAGCACATCACGGACGGTCCTGCCCTCGACGTGTTCCATGACGGTGTACCACAGGTGGGTCCCGTCATCGAGGATCTCGTCGCCGCTGTCGAGCACCGCGACGATCGCCGGGTGGTTGAACGTGGCGGCGATCTGTGCCTCACGGCGGAACCGCGCCAGGGTCGACTCGCGCGCTGTGGTGTGCAGGACCTTGACCGCCACTGTGCGGTCCAGGTGCAGGTCCTGGGCGATGCGGACCTGGGCGGAGGCTCCCAGGCCGATCGAAGGCCCCAGCTCGTAGCGCCTGCCCAGCACAGCAGGAAGCGCACCGCGGACGCGCGGCGGTTCCTGCTGGGGGACCGTCATAGTTGTAGGATACGCCCAGGCCACCGGGTTGTTAGGCCGGTTCTGGGCCCTCGAGCGCTGCGGCCCGGAGCTTGATGATGGCGTCCTTGGCGGTCCTTTTCACCTTCGCTGCTTCTTCGATGTCGTGGTCGAGCTCGCGCAGACGGTCGGCACGCTGCTGGCGGGTCTCGTTGGCGGCCTTCTTGGCGATCTGCATCTGGTCGCGGATCTGGGTCACCATCTCCTGGAGCTGGTTGTCGAAGTCTTTGCGGACCGTCGAGCGCAGCAGGTCGAAGCTCGAGGTGTACGCCCGGGTCAGACGGCGCTGGAGCGTTCCGCGCCGTTCGCGCAGGAACGTCACGAGGTTCTGGCGGCGTTTCTGGTTGCCGCGGACCATGATCCCGGCCGGGATCAGGACGCCAGCGCAGGCGACGCCCACGAGAGTGACGACCGGCAGCGCCACCGCCCCCACCGCCAAGGTCGACCCGGCGATCCCGAGCTGGCCCAGCTGGGCGGACAGGCTGAAACCCATCATCCCGGACATGAACATCGACAGGTCCATATCGGCGCCTTGGTCCTGGACGCTCGCGTTGAGCGCTGCCACAGCGTCGCGCTCGGCTGCCAGGTCCATCATCAGCTGGGGGCTGGGGGCCAGCCCGATGTTGGAGTACAGCCGGTAGATGAGCTCGGCGAAGCGCCGGTTCATCCCCTCCATGACGTCGGCTTCGATCATCGTCAGCTCGGCGAGCAGGTCGACGGCCAAGGTGGCCTGCTTCTTCTTCGACGTGCCCCAGCGGTGGTCGTTGATCTGGTCCTGCCAGCGGTTGGCGAAATCCTCCAGGCGCAGGTCGATCTCGACCTCGAGGTTGCGGCGCAGGGTCGAGCAGTCGCGGTCCCAGTCGTAGCGCATATCCGAGCCGACCGACTGCAGCGCGGTGAGCTGGGCCTCTTTGGCCGTCAGCTCAGCCAGGTCCACCTCGTCGCCGGTGGCGGCCTGGCGGTCGCCCTGCAGCTTGGTGACCACAGGTTCCATGAGCGCGATCGACTGGTTGAGGGCCTGGATCACCGGGCCGCTCGAGGCGTTGCCCATGAGGCCGGTGACTGTGGCGACCAGCTCGTCGATACCGCTGCGGGCCCGGGCGCGGGCGGCGACGTGCTCAGGCAAGGTGGCTGCCGCGGCGGCGTCGTTGGCGCTGATACCCACGACGTGGACCCCGGCGAACTGCCCGCCGCGGGTGGCCAACGACCTGCGGGTCTCCTCGACACGGTCAGCCCAGCTACGTGACAGGTCGGTCTTGTTCACCGCGACGACGACGGCCTCGACCCGTGTGGAGCACGAACCCAGGAAGTCCAGCGCCGGGGTGGTCAGTGGCGCGGTCACGTCGGTGACCATGACCAGCACGGACGCGGTCTCTGCCTGGGAGATGGCCATACGGGCGTGAGCCTCGTTCAGCCCGCCCGACCCGGGGGTGTCGACCACCATGACTCCGGGCATCAGGGCCGACTCCACCGCGACCGTCGCGCCGAGCACCGGGACAGCCTCAGGGCCCGACAGGTGAGAGCCGTTGATATGCACCCAGTCGGCCAGCTCGGAGGTGTTGATCAGGTGGGCGCCGGTGGCCAGCTGGATCCGGGCCCGTCCGATCGGCAGGTCGTCGGTCGGCGGGACGAACGTCAGGTACGTGCCGGTGGTCTCCCCGTTACCCACCGGCGACAGGTTCGGCGAGCCGACGAGCACGTTGACCAGGCTGGACTTACCGCGCCCGACCTCCCCGACGATGACCACCGACGGCAGCGCCCGCAGGCTGCGGTTCATCTGCTCCATGACCTGGTCGAGGCCAGAGGTGGACGCCTTGGCCTTGAGGAACGAGCGCACGTCGCGGAAGGCAGACTGGGCGACGCCAGGGACGGGCGCGCCGAGCGGGCGGCGTGCCGCCTTGGCAGGGTCAGAGATAGTCATCAGTGTCGGCGAAGCCTGGGTTGTCGTAGCCGGAGTACCCGTGGTCGTCGTCAAACGCCGGGGTGTCGCCATCGTACGGCGTGTCGGGCGTGTCGCCGTGCACGTCGTCGGTGTCCGGGTCGTCGGTGGTGACGAAGACTGCGGCGAGGCCGTCGTCGTAGACACCGCCGTCGTAGGTGTCACCGGGCAAGATGGCCGCGTCAGGCTCGGCCCACGGGTCGAACGCGTGGGCCAACGCGGCGCTCCAGACCTCGTCAGGAGGTGCTGGGGGATCGCCGAGGAGGCGTCCGTCTTCAGACATGTGGTTCATCTCAGCTATCTTTCTTTCTTGAAGTCCCTGTGCGACCGGGTCCGGCTGCGACACTATGTCTACAGCCGCCACTCGGCGCGTTGCGTCTCACGGAAGATCGACCTTCGTGGCCATGCCATCTGATAGTGACCTGCTCTCGCGGGCCCGTGCGGGCGACCAGCACGCCTTCGAAGAGCTGGTCACACCCCACCGCCGCACCCTGTGGGGTGTGTGCCTGAGGATCACCGGTGACCACTACCTGGCGGAGGACGCGCTGCAAGACGCGCTGCTGGCAGCCTGGCGCAACCTGGACCGGTTCCGCGGTGACTCTGCGGTGTCCACCTGGTTGTACCGGATCGCGTCGAACGCAGCGCTGGCGCAGGTGCGCCGTCGTCGCGAAGAAGCGGTCGATGCGATCCCCGAGACCGCCGACGAGTGGGCCGACCCCCAGCACACCCTCGCTGAGCGTGACCGGGTGACACAGGCGCTGCGCCACGTGCCGCCGGACTTCCGCGAAGCACTGGTCTTGCGTGAGTACGGCGACTTCACCTACGAGCAGATCGCGGCGCACCAGCAGGTCGGGGTGCAGACGGTCAAGAGCAGGCTCAACCGCGCTCGTGCTGCGCTGCGCGCCGCGTTGGCTGAGTCCTGACACGGTTCTGCGCTCCTTCTCTAGGCTGGTCTGCCTCTTGAGATAGTTCTGAAGGGTGAGATGTTCCCGTCTGTGGGGCCCTGGTGGCCAGCGGCCGGGTGACTTTAGTGGCCTGGCGTCCAGCGTGGTGTCGTGGGCCGGGGCACCACAGGGGTCGTCGGGACGGTGGGGGTGCGTGGGGTGAATATTGGGTCCCTGGTCGGTTGTCTGGTCCGGTCCCACGGTCCGTCGGTCCGGTCGAACATGTCGCTCGGGTCGATCGTCGGCTGGTCGGTCTCGGGGCGGCGCTCGGTCTGGTCCTGCGTGGTCGTGGTCGTGGTCGTCTCGGGAGGTGAGACCACCTCGTCGTCGCTCTTCAACAAGACCACCGCCAGGACGACGAGCATAGCGACGACGAGGACAGCGGCGACAGACACAACGATCGCCACCAGCCCGCGCCGCGGGCCCTTGGGGGCTGGGTCTGCTCCCAGCGCCATACCAGGCGGCGCGTAGGACTGCGGTGGTCCCGCCTGGGCGCCGCCGGGGGAATAGCTTGGTGCGTAAGCCGCGGCGTCGGCAGGTGTGAACACACTGGTGGCGGCGACCGGCGGCAGAGCCTCGGTGGCGGGTCCTGGCACGGCAGGCGCCTGGTCCGGCGGCCCAGCGGGAGGGGGCCCAACGGGAGGGGGCCCAGCGGGAGGGGGCCCAGCGGCTGGCGGCCCGCCCGGTCCCTGCACAGGTGGCGGTGGGACCGGTGGTGGCGTGGTCGGTGGGGGTGGGGCTGGTGGCGTGCCGAGGGGTGTCGGGGGGATCATCGCCTCGGTCGGTCGGTTGTCGTCGTCCGGTGGTTGGGCGGGGGACCGGTCGTCACTCACTGTTCAGCGCCTTCCCACGAGGTGCACAGATCGGATGAGCGGGCTCCGCTGGCTCGCTCGGTGCTGACGATAGCGGGACATTCGCCCGCTATGAGCGTACGGCTGAGTCGTGTCCGCACGACAGGTCCTGATGGCATCGTGTTCTCCTGGCGGCAAGTGCTCGTCATGAGTGTTCGACACGCCACAGGCGGTGCATGTTCCCGCGTTGGTTCATTGGGCCGAAATCGCGACGGCGCTCAGCGTGTCGTGGCAGGATCTTCCCGTGACCGCGCAGCCGTCTGAAACTCTCGTACGCCTGGCGCACGAGTACTCCATCTCCCACGAGCATGTGAACCACGCCGGCCAGCGTGTGCACGTGTCGAGCGAGACCCTCGTGGGGGTGCTGGCAGCCCTCGGGGTCGACGCCTCCACACCAGAAAAGGTGGACCGGGCCCTGGCCTTGCGCACCGACGAGCGTTGGCGCCACACACTGCCGCCGGTGGTCGTGCTCACCGCGGGCAAGACGGCCAGGCTGCCGGTGCACGTGACCCACGGCGACCCGGTGATCTGCTGGGTCGACCTGGAGGACGAGACCGGCGGCGGGCGTGTCGACCTGATCCAGGCCGACGTGGCCACCAAACCGCGCAAGGTCGACGGGCGGCTGGTCGCGCGCGCGTCGTTCGACCTTCCGACCGACCTGCCGCTGGGCTGGCACGAGATACGCGCCACCGGTCCCAGCGCCCAGGCGCGGGCCACGCTCGTGGTCGTCCCGCACCACCTGGACCTGCCTGAGACTGTGGCCGACACCCGTGCCTGGGGGCTGATGACGCAGCTGTACTCGGTGCGCTCGGGACGCTCGTGGGGTTTGGGGGACTTCTCCGACCTGGCCGACCTGACGGAGAAGGCCGGCCGGATGGGCGCCGATTTCGTCCTGATCAACCCGGTGCACGCTGCCGAACCGGTGGTGCCGGTCACCCCAAGTCCGTACCTGCCGGTGACCCGCCGTTTCGTCAACCCCATGTACATCCGCGTGGAGGACATCCGCGAGACCGCGTACCTGACCTCAGCAGACCTGGCCTTGGTGGAGTGGGCCGGGGAACCTGCCAAAGCGCTGAACACCGACTCGGGGCCTCTGGACCGCGACGCGGTGTGGACGGCCAAACGTGCGGCCTTGGATGTCGTGTTCGGCGTCAAGCGGTCGGCGGCGCGCCAGGCGGAGTTCGACCGGTACGTCGCCGACGAGGGCCAGGGCCTGAGCACGTTCGCCTTGTGGTGCGCCCTGGCCGAGCACTTCGACGGGTCGGACTGGCCTGAGCAGGCCCGTGACCCGTCCAGCCCGGCGGTGGCCGAGCTGCGCGGACAGCTGGCCGAGCGGGTCGAGTTCTACACCTGGTTGCAGTGGATCGCCGACGAACAGCTCGCCGCCGCCCAGAAGACCGCCGTGGACGCGGGAATGGTGCTGGGCATCATGCACGACCTGGCCGTCGGGGTGCATATCGACGGGGCCGACGTGTGGTCGTTGGGTTCGGTGCTGGCTTCTGGCGCGACAGTCGGCGCACCCCCAGACATGTATAACCAGCAGGGCCAGGACTGGTCGCAACCCCCGTGGCACCCTGACGAGCTGGCCCGGGCGTCCTACCGGCCCTACCGCGACATGCTGCGCACGGTCCTGCGCCACGCGGGTGCTGTGCGCCTCGACCACGTCCTGGGGTTGTTCCGGCTGTGGTGGATCCCCTCAGGCCACAAACCCGCCGACGGCGCGTACGTGCGTTACGACCACGACGCCATGGTCGGCATCCTCATGCTCGAGGCGCAGCGTGCCGGGGTCGTGCTCATCGGCGAGGACCTCGGCACCGTCGAGGGGTGGGTGGTCGAGTACCTGGCCGACCGCGGCATCTTGGGCACCGGGGTGCTGTGGTTCGAGAACGACCAGGGCCGGCCCCGTCCGCCCGAGCAGTGGCGCCGCCTGCAGCTGGCGTCGGTCACCACCCACGACCTGCCTCCCACCGCTGGGTACCTCGCTGGCGAGCACGTCGCCCTGCGCGAACGCCTGGGCCTTCTCACCGAGTCTGCTTCCGTGGTGCGTGCCCGTGCCGCTGCCGAACGCGACGCGGTCCTGCGCACGCTGCAGCAGCGTGGCCTGATCTCCGAGGGCGCGTCCGAACGGGCCATCGTCGAAGCCATGCACCGCTACATCCTCGACACCCCGTCGGTCCTCATCGGCGTCTCCCTGGCCGACGCCGTCGGTGAACGCCGCGCCCAGAACCAACCGGGCACCGACGGCGAGTACCCCAACTGGAAAGTCCCCCTGGCCGACTCTTCAGGTGCCCTCGTCCCCATCGAAGACCTCTTGTCCAACCCCCGGCTCATCTCTCTCACCCACGTCATGAACGGCGGATAGGTCTAGGGTGACACGCCCTAGCCACGCAGGTCGGCGGCTTGGGCGACGGCGGCCCGACGGGCGGCGTCGCGGCCTTCGAGGACGATCCGGCGCAGGGCCGCGCCGGCGTCGGGGTGGTCGGTGAGCCAGGTGTCGGCGCAGGCGACGAGGTCGACGTGGGACACTCCGACCAGGGTCAGGGGGAACAGGCCCTCAGCGATGGTCTGGGCGGGTTCGGACGAGCGGGTGGACCACACGTCAGCGAGGGCGTCGAAGTAGCGCGGGACGTAGCCGACGAGCAGCTCGGTGTCCCAGGTGCGCATGAAACCTTCGATGGTCGCGGCCTGTTGGGCGTTGGTCAACAGGCCCTGGTCCACCACCGAGCGCCACGCGCGGGCCTTGGCGTGGACCGTCGGGATGGCGGCGCGGGCCAGGGCGGCGGCGCGCACACCGGTGGCGGACGGGTCGCGGCGTTGCTCGTCGGCGATATCGGCCTCGGTGGCCCGGCCTGCGGTGACCAGGCTGGTGAGGACTTCCCAGCGCAGGTCGGGGTCGAGGGTGATACCGGGGACGGCGCGTTGGCCGACGAGGAGCGCGGCGAGCCAGTCCACGACGTTCGCGCGGCGGGCGTGGCGGCACACCGCACGCAGGCACTGGTGGCGCACGTCGGCGTCGATCGTGGTGTCGTCGACGAGCTCGAGGAGCCGCGCCACGAGGTTGCCAGAAGCGCCAGGGCGCCGTTCGGGTGGGATCCACTGGGTCAGCGCAATCGTGACCTGCCGGAACATCAGCAGCACCTGGCTGGAGTCGCGTTCGTTGGCCACCTGCTCGGCCACCGACGCCACGAACGTGCTCGGCGGGATCTCGCCGTCGCGGGTGGTGTCCCACCACATACCCCACACCAGGGCACGGGTCAGCGGGTCGTCGAACGTGTGGCGCGAGGCCATCGCTGCGCGCATGGACGACAGGTCGAGACGCACTTTGGTGTAGGCCAGGTCCCCGTCGTTGAGCAGCAGCACAGTCGGACGTCCGCGCCCTGCAGCCTCAGGGACCAAGGTGCGCGGCGCCACGACGTCGAGCTCGGTGCGCCAGCTGCGGCGCAGGGCACCGTCGAGCAGGTCGTACCCGGCCACGGCCAGGCGGTGGGGGGGCAGGTCGTCGCTGTCGTGGCCCTCGTGCGAGTACAGCAGCGCGAGCTGTTCGACCGTGCTGCCCGAGGCGACCAGCTCCGGTGCCAGACAACCCACCCCCGAGCGCTGCAGCCACAGCCGTGCCCAGGTCGACAGGTCCCGGCCGGAGGTGCGTTCGAGCTCGGCCAGCAGGTCGGCCAGGGTTGTCGACCCCCAGGCGTAACGGGCGAAGTAGGCCCGGACCCCGGCGAAGAACTCGTCCTCACCGACCCACGCCACCAGCTGGCGCAGGACGGAGGCGCCTTTGGCGTAGGTGATCCCGTCGAAGTTGACCTCGACGTCTTCCAGGTCGTGCATATCGGCCACGACGGGGTGGGTCGTGGGCAGCTGGTCTTGCTGGTACGCCCAGGATTTCTCCCGCCCGGCGAACGTGGCCCACGCACCGGTCCAGCGGGTGGTGCGCACCGTGGCCAGGTGCGAGACGTACTCGGCGAACGACTCGTTGAGCCACAGGTCGTCCCACCAGCGCATGGTCACCAGGTCGCCGAACCACATGTGCGCCAGCTCGTGCAGCACCGTGATCGCACGGCGTTCGCGCACCGCGTCGGGGACCACGGAGCGGAACACGTAGCTCTCCGACAAGGTCACAGCCCCGGCGTTCTCCATCGCCCCGGCGTTGAACTCTGGGACGAACACCTGGTCGTACTTGGAGAAGGGGAAGCCGTGGTCGAACACTTCCTCGTAGAACGCCAGCCCGCCGCGGGTGGTCGCCACGACCTCCTCGCAGTCCAGGTGCCGGACCAACGACGCACGGCAGTACACCCCCAGATCCAGCTCGCGTCCGTCACGGGTGACGGCTGTGGCCGTCAGGCCTCGGTACGGGCCGGCGATGATCGCCGTGACGTAGGTGGGCAGCGGTGGGGTGGGGGCAAAATACCAGGTCGCGACATCGCCGACCTGTGTCGGGGGTGGGGCCTTCTCGTTGGAGACCACCATCCAGGCCGCCGGGGCCGTCACGGAGAACGTGAAGGGGGCTTTGAGGTCGGGCTGGTCGAAACAGGCGAACACGCGGCAGGCGTCGGCGATCTCGAACTGCGAGTACAGGTAGGTCTCGCCGTCGACCGGGTCGACGAACCGGTGCAGCCCCTCGCCGGTGCGCGAGTACTCGCACTCAGCCACGACGGTCACGACGTTGTGGGCTTCCAGCGGTCCCAGCTCGACGGTGCCGTCGCGGACCACAGCGGCCACGTCGAGCGCCTGGCCGTTGAGGACGGCTTCGCGCACCTTCCAGGCGACCAGGTCGACGAACGTGGTGGTGCCCGGCTCAGCGGCAAAGGTGATCGTGGAGGTGGACATGAACGTCCGGTCGGAGCGGACCAGGTCCAGCGTCACGACATAGGACTCGACCTCCAGCGCAGCAGAGCGCTGTTCGGCCTGCTCGCGCGTGAGGTTGTGTCCTGGCACAAGCAGCCATTCCTTTGAGGTCTGTGTCCTTGGTGACAGGACGTCGTCCCTGATCATCACACGGCCAGGCGTGTCCAGATCAACCAGACTCCACGGGCTCACCCAGAAGACTGAGACAGCGCAGGTATGAGGGGTGAAGCCCGGGACCAAGGCCCTGCTCCATCTGGTTCGGATGGTGAATCGCCATGGTGCAGGCCCTCGCCAGGATACGGTTGGACCCTGGCGCTGCTGGATCGCCGGGCCAGGCAGTGAAAGACTTCGCACGCCGAGGTGCACGACGAGGAGGTAACCAGGTGGCCCGTGGCCGAGTGTGGGCCATCACGCTAGCTGTGGTGGACGTGGGGCTCCTGGCTGTCTTCGCCGTGCTCGCAACCGGCCACTTCCACGACTCGGCTCCTGACGACCCACCGTCGACACCTCCAGCCAACATCTCGACCGACCCGGTGCACTTCCACATGCCGTCGAAGAACGTGTACTGCTACATGGACGTCAACGGTGTGGTCTGCGGGATCAACCGGGACGCGGCGGCCGAGAGGGACAAGCCCTGGCCGAGGATCGCCACCTGCCCGATCAACCACGTCGTGCGGATCGACAGCCAGGACGCGCAGGTGGTCTGCGCCGCTGATGTGGACATCCCGGTGCCCGACGGCGACGGCAAGAGCGTCGGCGGGGCGGTTTTCTCGGTCGACGGTCACCAGCTGGACTACGGCCAGAAGCAGACCGTCGGCGACTTCACGTGCGAGTCGCGCCAAGCAGGTGTCCTGTGCACCAACGCCACAGGCCAGTGGTTCAACCTGCGCCAGGCCGACGGGTTCACGCACGGCGGGCCCGGCGAAGCTCCGCCGGCGTAGCCAACCCCTTCGTCACTGGCCCCTTCGGTGGCCTCGTGGTCGCCAGCCCTGTCGTGACTGGCACTGTCATGACCGGCACTGTCACCAGATGCGGACCCGGTCGTCAGGGTCGAGCCACAACCCGTCGCCGGGCTGCACGTCGAACGCCTCGGCGAACTCGTCGATGTTGCTCACCACACCGTTGCAGCGGAACTCCTCAGGCGAGTGCGGGTCGGTGGCCAGGCGACGGATGACCTCTTCGTCGCGGCCCTTGGCGCGCCACGCCTGCGCCCATGAGCAGAACACCCTCTGGGCGGCCGTCATACCGTCGACCACGGGGCCTTCGGCCACGGGAGCGCCCAGGGCGATCTCGTAAGCGCGCAAGGCGATGGTCAGCCCTCCCAGGTCTCCGATGTTCTCGCCGATCGTGTGCTCGCCGTTGACGTGGTGCGACCCGCCGAGCTGGCGGGGGGAGAACTGGGCGTACTGGGCGACGAGCGCGCAGGTGCGCTCTTCGAACTTGGCGCGGTCGTCGGCGGTCCACCAGTTGACCAGGGCGCCGGTACCGTCGTACTTGCTGCCCTGGTCGTCGAAACCGTGGCCGATCTCGTGGCCGATGACCGCCCCGATCCCGCCGTAGTTCGCCGCGTCGTCACGGTCGGCGTCGAAGAACGGGGGCTGCAAGATCGCCGCGGGGAAGACGATCTCGTTCATCCCCGGGTTGTAGTACGCGTTGACGGTCTGCGGGGTCATGAACCACTCGTCGCGGTCCACAGGGCGCCCGATCTTGCCCAGGTGGAAGTCCTGGGCCCAGGCGTTGGCGCGGCGCACGTTGCCCATGAGGTCGTCGGGGTCGAGCTCGAGGGCGCTGTAGTCGCGCCAACGGGCGGGGTAGCCGATCTTCGGGGTGAACGTGTCGAGCTTGGCCAGGGCTTTGGCCTTGGTCTCCTCACCGAGCCAGTCCAGCGAGGTGATGGACTGGCGGTAGGCCTCGACGAGGTTGGCGACGAGCACCTCCATCGCGGCTTTGTGCCCGGGGGGGAAGTGCCGTGCCACGTACATGCGGCCCACAGCCTCGCCCAGGACGCCTTCGACCGCTGAGACCCCGCGCTTCCAGCGTTCGCGGACCTCTTCGGCACCGGTGAGGGTCCGGCCGTAGAAGTCGAAGCTGGCTTCGACCATCTCCTCGTGCAGACAGCTGGCGCGCGAGGAGACCACGTGGAAACGCATCCAGTCCTGCCAGTCAGCCAGCGGGACGGTCGCCCACAGCGCCGCGAAACCTTCGGCGTAGCTCGGTTCGCGCACCACGAGGCGGTCCATCGACCCTTGTGGCGCTCCGAGGGCGCGCACCCACGTTGCCCAGTCGAACTGGGGGGCGCGTCCGCACAGCTGTGCCAGGGTCAGCGGGTTGTCAGTCAGCTCCGCGTCGCGGTCTTTGACGACGTCCCAGTGGTGGGCGGCCAGCTGGCGTTCGAGGGCGACCACCCGCGCCGCCTTGTCTTGAGCAGCGGTCTGGTCGTCGGCCAGCCCAGCCAGAAGCAGCATGCGGGCCACGTGCGGGGCGTAGGCGTCCAGGAAGTGGGCGTACCGTGCGTCGCGGTAGTACGCCTCGTCGGGCAGGCCCAGGCCCGCCTGCGTCAGGTACACCACGTACTGGTCGGGGGCGTGGGCGTCGTTGTCCACGAAGAACTCGACCGCTGCGACCCCGCCGGTGCGCTGCAGGACGCCCAGGGCGGTGACGAGGCTGTCGGAGCCAGTCGCTGCGTCGATGACGGCCAGGTCCTGCGCCAGCGGCTCCAGGCCGGCGGCCTCGATGGCGTCGGTGCCCATGAAGCTGGCGTACATGGCGCCGACCTTCGTGGTGTCCGGGTCGGCCACCCCTGCGACGGTCTGGGCACGGGCTTCGTCGATGAGGGCCAGGACCTGCTCCTCGGCCTCGTCGTGCAGGGCGCGCATCGTCCCGTCGAAGGCACGGTCAGGCGCGATGACGTGGTCGGCGATCCACTGGCCGTTCACGTGGAAGTACAGGTCGTCCTGGGGACGAACGTTCGGGTCGAGGTGGGTGGTGTCCAGTCCGCTGAGTGCCATGCTCCTACCTTAAGGACTGTCAGCGACTTTTTGTGCATTCGGCCCGATACCGTACGTCTTGCGGCGCTGGTGCGACCGATCGGGCACCATAGGCCCATGCGTATCCACCTTGCCGCCGACCACGCGGGGTTCGACCTCAAGACTGCCCTCGCCGAGCACCTGCGTGCTGGCGGCCACGACGTCGTCGACCACGGCGCCCACACCTACGACGCCGCCGACGACTACCCCGCCTTCTGCACCGCCGCTGGTGAGGCGGTCGTGGCCGACGCCGGGTCCCTGGGGGTGGTGATCGGCGGGTCTGGCAACGGCGAGCAGATCGCCGCGAACAAGGTCCGTGGGGTGCGTGCCGCCCTGGTGTGGAGCGAGGCGACCGCGTCGTTGGCCCGTGAGCACAACGACGCGAACGTCATGGCTGTCGGCGCCCGGCAGCACACGGTCGCGCAGGCGCTGGACCTGGTCGACTGTTTCGTCGCCACGGCGTTCTCAGGTGACGCACGCCACCAGCGCCGTGTCGACCAGGTCGCCGCCTACGAGTCGTAACCTCCGGGCTGGCTACGGCCAGGTGATCGTGAGGGTGCCAGAGCTGTCCAGGACGGCTTTGGGCGACCCCAGGTGGAAGACCCTGGGGTCTTCGGAGTTGGCGGGACCGATCGTGCCGACGACCTCCTTGCCCTCAGGGGTGGTGCCGGTCGCCACGACGATGAACCCGATGTTGTCGCTGGGGCTCGGCACGGTGATCTGCCCCGGGTCGGAGGGGTTCAGCCTCGGCTCGAGCGTGTTGAGCCAGTTCTCGGTCTCGACGGTGGGCACCCGCATGACCGACCCCTCGACCACTTCGGTCCCGCTGCCCAGCACCCGGTCCACCGACTCGCCGCAGTCGCAGGCGATGGTCCACGCGTTGACGCACTCTTCGAACGAGTCGCGCACCGCTGTGCGGAACTCGCTGACGCCCTCGTCGGTCAGCGTCGCGCTGACAGGGTCGATCCTGGTCATGGACCGGTCGGTGATGGTGATGATGTTGTTGGTCAAGGTGACGTAGGGCGTGTCGGCGCTGATCGTGTACGTGCCGGGGAACAGCTCGGCCTTGCTCGGGTCCGGCACGGCCTGGCCGTTGAGGAGCAGGGGCAGGCTCCCGGCCCCTGCTGACAGGTCGACCTCCGGCAGGCGGTCGGTGATCAGCCAGACACGTGGGCCGTCCTTGGAGTCGGTGCGTTCGAGCTTGTGGGTCGGTTTGGCCGTCTTGCCGTTGACCGAGTAGGAGACCTCCACCTCGGCACTGGAGCCGGACTGCGACACGACGGTCACGGAGATGTTGGTCAGCGGTTCGGACGCGCCGAGCACCTTGTCGGTGAGGAGCTGGGTCGACGACGGTTGGTTCTTCAGCGCCTGCAGCGCCTTGGCGGCGTTCCCGGCGGCGATGGCGTTGTAGTACTGCTCCACCGCGGTCGTGACAGCGGCTTTGTCCTTCTTGCGCTGGTTCTGCTCTGAGACCTTCACGAAGCCGAAGGCACCGCCGGAAGCCAGCACCAGCACGGCGACAATAGCTATCGCGACCCACATCCCCATCTTGCTCTTCTTGGGTGGTGCGGCGCCGTAGGGCATGGGACCAGGCAGACCAGGAGAGCCAGGCGCATAGGACTGCGGTGGCATGCCTTGTGCCGGGAACGTCGCGGTGGACTGGGGCCCCGGGTACGACCCGGTAGGCGGCGCCGGGTACGACCCGGTAGGCGGCTGTGGGTACGACCCGGTAGGAGGAGGCGGGTACGACCCAGGAGGTGGCGGCGGGTACGACCCGGCAGGTGGCGCCGGGTACGACTCGGTGGGTGGGGACGGGTATGACCCGGTGGGTGGCGCCGGGTACGACCCAGTAGGTGGGGGCGGGTACGACCCGGTGGGCGGCGGCGGGGAAGATGCCGGGTAGGCCCTGTTGGACGCAGGAGGTGACCCAGGTGGCGTCGGCGACGCGTACGTCCCGCGGGGCGGCGTCGGGGACCCCGCGTTGGGCGGGCCGGGTGGGTTCGACGGGTCAGGTGCGGGGTTTGGCGGTGGATATGTCACGGTTGCCTGGGGGGTCGTGGCGGGCGGGGGCGGGGAAGACGCAGACGGGGTGAGACGACTTCGTGGCCCGGCCGTGGCCGGTCCAGCACCAGGGTATCTGTCGCATCGGTACCATCGCTGGCAGTTTGCCCAGAATTGAACTTTTCTGGTGCTGGGGCGCGACATTACCCGCCTCGGGGGCGGTAACCAACCGGGTACGGGCGGTGCTGTCCTAGACGTCGCCGTCAGGCGCCATGGGTTTGGTCTCGGCGTCCTTGGCGGAGATTCCGGGGCCGACACCCTGGCCATGGGCCTTGAGCACCAGGCTCGAGATGGTCTTGTGGAACGTCTCGATCTTGGGGATGTCGATGAGCCGCAGGCCGGCCTGCTCGCTGGCGTCGTGCACGATGAGCGTGCCGCACCCCAGGATCCGGTCGTTGAGGTCTTTTTCGAACGACACGTCGTTGACCCGGCTCAGCGGGATCACCCGTCCCGTGCGCCTGACCACCCCGCTCTGCTCGATGAGCCGCACGTTGGTGAGCGTGTAGGTCCACGAGAACCACCGCACCAGCGGCGGCACCACGATGACGAGCACCGCGACGAACGTGATGCCGGCGGTCCACCAACCGACGGTCTCGTTCCTGCCGCCGATGAGCAGCGCGGTCGCACCGCCGGCGATCGCGACGAGCAGCGCGATCCCGAACCGGGCGAAGAGGACCTTGATGTGGGTACGGACCGAGATGATGATGTGCTCGCCGTCGAGCAACAGGGAGTGTGACAGGGCCATGCCTGGGATTCTGCCACTGCTCGCGGCGCCCTGGGGGGACTTTAGCCGGAGCGTTCTCGGGTGTTTTACGTCCCAGCCCGCACCCAGCGCGCCAGGGTCCGCGCCGGGACGACACGGTGGCGGGCCAGAGCAGCAGTGGTCAGGCTCAGCCCGGCCAGCGTCCAGGCGAGCAAGAGCAGGACCGCACCGGCCATCCCACCGCTGCCCGCCGCGTCCTGCAGACAGGCCAGGGCCGGGCCCAGCGGGGACGCCGCGTACAGGTCGACCACCGGCTGGGGGATCGTCGAGACGACAGCGGCAGCCAGGGCGACTGTCGCCACCACAGCGCTGGTATACCGCCCGACCTGGCCGAATGCTGCCGCAAGCCCTTGGTTCACCGCGGCGAACGCCACCGCGACCCCCGCGGCGACCACCGCCACCTTGAGCCAGGACGCCCACGACAGGCCCAGTGGTGGGGCCAAGATGGCTGACAGCGCCACCCCTTGCACCACACCGACGGCCGCCGCCGGTGCGAACGACCGCAGCGCCAACCGCCACGACGAGCTGGTGGACGCCAGCGCACGCGGGGTCCTCGGGCTGAGCACCAGATACGCGGCCAGGCCACCGAGCCACAGCGCCAGCACCATGAAGTACGGCACCACGGACGAGCCGAACAGGTCCAGGTCGCCGCCTGTGGTCACCACCGGCTGGGCGATGACCGAAGCGACCTGCCCGGCCTGGTCGGCGGTGTACGAGGGGATCGTGCCGGTGGCGGTGCGCAGCCCTTCGGCCAGGTCTGCGGTTCCCGGGGCCAGCTCGGCCACCCCGTCGGCCAGCTCGCGGGTGCCGTCGGCCAGGCCCCCGGCCCCGCCAGCCAGCTCGGAGGTCCCGTTGAACAGCTGGGAGGTCCCCGATGCGGTGTCGTTGGCCCCGCTAGCCAGCTGGTCTGCGCCTGAGGCCACAGCAGAGGCCCCCGACGCGAGCGTCGCAGCGCCGTGCGCGGACTGCTGGACGTACCCGTCGAGCTCAGCCAACCCTGTGGCGGTCTGGGCCAGGGCACCCACGAGAGTGCCCCCACCAGCCGCGAGCGAGGCGGTGGTCGTGGTCAGGGCAGGTACGACGGTCCCGTCCGGCAGCCTGGTCCCGGTGTTCACCGTGGCGTCGAGCGTCGCCGCACCTGTGGCCACCTGGTCGGCGGCGGTGCCCAAGGTGCCCAGGTTCGTCGACACGCTGGCGGCCCCGCCACGCAGTGACGCCATGGTGTCGGCCAGCCCTGCGGGGTTCCCGGCCTGCTGGGAGGCGATGAGACCAGCGAGCTGCTGGCACGGCCCGCCCGGGGACGGGTCAGCCTGGCACGCCTGCGTCAGCCCCGCCGCGGTGGCCAAGAACGTGTCCAGGCCCTGGTTGGCTGCCCCCAGCCCCCCGGCCAGGTCGTTGGCGCCCCCGGCGGCGGCGTGCGCGCCGGTGGCCACCCCCGAAGCCCCCGCCGACAGCGCTGACACGCCCCCCGACAGGCTCGACGGGTCACCAGGGGAGCTGCCGTTGACTGCCGCAGACAGCTGGTCCAGGGCGTCGGCGAGCTGGGCCGCGGTCGGCACACCCTGCTGCGCTGCGGATGCCGCCGACGAGGTCTGGGAGGCCAGCTGCCCCAACCCACCAGCCAGCTCAGCGCTCCCGTCCGACACGTCGTGCACCCCGGCGGCCAGAGACCTCGTGGCTGCCGCGAGCACCACAGTCCCGGTGACCAGCGACCCAGCACCGATGGTCAGCTGGCCTGCGCCGACGGCGAGCAGGTCCGCGCCAGCGGCCAGCTCGCTGGCGCCGTCAGCCAGGGCGCCCGCACCCAGGGCCACCTGGTCGGCACCGTCGCTGGCAGCCCCCAGCTCGGTGCCCATCGTCGTGAACCCGGTGAGCACCCCGTCGACGTAGGTCTGGGTGAGCGTGACCCCGAGCACCTGGCTGGCTGTGTGGGTGACCGTGCCGGTGATCACCGCGTCGAGCGGACGGGCGCGCGGCGAGGTCTGCAACGTCACCTGGGCTTGGCGCACGTCGGCCGCCGACGGGTCGGCCCACGACGTGGCGTCGGCGGAGAAGTCCTTGCCGATCGTCACCACGGCGACGTACCTGCCCGAGGCCAGCCCGGCCTTGGCGTCGGGGGCGTTGGTGATCTCCCAGGTGAGGTTGGTCGTCGACCCGTGCCCAGAGACGCTGGCCGCGGCACCGTCGGGTGCCTCGGCTGTGCCAGAGGAGGTGACCAGCCCCCCGGCGAGCATCCGGCCCAGGTACACGCTCGAGCCGTCGGCTGCGAGCCCGGTGTCGGTGTTGACCACGGCAGCGGTCATGCGGTCGAGCCGTTCGGACGGTTTCCACAGCGCCCAGGTGAGCAAGCCCCCAATAGTCAGCGGCACCAGCACCAACCCCACGACGGTGAACCAGCTGCCCCGACCGCCACCACGCGGACGTTCGGGGCGCAAGAGGGCAGACCAGAACGACGGGGCTGTCAGGGTGCTCATCACAACGCCTCCTGGAGGGTCGGTCGGGCAGGCAAGGTCACCGTCACGGTCTGGGGGTGGTCGACGAACCGTGGGTCAAGAACAGCGGCGTCCAGGGCGGAGACCACCAGGACCACGTCCGGGTCGGCGCGCCGGGCCGCGGCGATCCGCTCGTGCACGGCCGTGCGCAGCACAGGGTCGCTGACAGCGTCGAGGTCGTCCACGACGACGACCGGGGCACCAGCGGCGAACGCCTCGTCCAGCTCGGCGACGGGGTCGGTGCCGCGGGCCAGCCGGGCGAACGCCACTGTGTGCCGGATGTCGCGGGCGCGTACCGAGGCGACCAGCCCGGCGACTTTCAACGTGCCGGAGTCCAGGTGCGCCCGTCCGGCCAGGGCCAGCAGCACAGCGGTGCGGCCCGAGCGGTGCGGGCCGGCGACCAGCAACGTCCCACCTGGGCCGACCCGCGCAGACACGCCGGCGAACAGGGGGTTGCCATCGGGGGTGTCCAGGCGCAGGTCCAGCGCAGAGATGACGTCGTCGGCGCCGGGGGACGGCCAGTCGGCCAGCCGCAGCTCGTCAGCCAGGCCCGAACCTTCTACGTCGAAGTGGGGCAGGCGTTTGTCCAGCCAGCGAGGCATGGACCACGCCCGCTCGCCCAGCAGGTGCAGCACCGCGGGGATGAGGGTCATACGCACGAAGAAAGCGTCCACGGCGACGCCTGTGGCCAGGCCCAGCGCGATCGGTTTGATCATCGTCTCGCCCGCTGGCACGAACGCGATGAACACCGAGAACATGATCGCCGCGGCGGCGGCCACGACTTTCGACGACGACAAGAACCCGACCCGCACCGCCCGGCGCGCGTCGCCCTCGTGGACGTACTCCTCACGCATCCGCGCGACGAGGAACACCTCGTAGTCCATGGCCAGCCCGAACAGCACCCCCATGGTGACGATCGGCATGAACGACAGCACCGCCTGCGGCACCGCGTCCACGTTGAGCAGGCCCGCGCCCACCCCGTGCTCGAACACGAGGGAGACAGTCCCGAAAGCCGCGCCGACGCTCAACGCGTACCCCGCAGCAGCAGTGACCGGCACCCACAACGACCGGAACACCATCATGAGCAGCAGCACCGACAGCCCCACGACGAACAGCCCGAACGGCAACAGCGCCTGTCCGAGCTTGGCGGAGATGTCGATCTGCACCGCGGTGATCCCTGTGACCGCCAGGTCGATCCCATACTTCTCGGCGAACTCGTCGTGGTGTGCCCGCAGCTCGTGGACCAGGTCAGCGGTCGCCTGCGAGTCCGGCGCACCTTCGGGGACCACCTGCACCACACCCATGGTCGCGTCAGCGTTGGGGGTGGATTTCGGCACGGCTGCGACCCCGGGCAGGGCTTCGATATCGGTTTTGAGGTCGGCCATGAGCGTCATGGGGTCGTTGGACCCGACGATCACCCCGGTGAGCATCAACGGGCCGTTGAACCCTGCGCCAAAATGCTCGGCGACCAGGTCGTAGGTGACACGGGCACCGGTGCCCGCATGCTGGGTGCCCGCGTCCGGCAGCGCCAGGCGCAGCGACTGGGCAGGCAGGGCGAGAGCACCCAAGGCGGCCACGACGATGACGATGGTCAGCACCGGGTACTTCGTCGAGGCGGTGATCCAGGACGCGAAGAACCGGTTGGGGTGGACTTCGGCGTGCTCGTCGTCGGCAGGAGCGGCCCGGCGTCTCGAACGTGGTCGCAGGTGTTCCCCGGCGATCCCCAGCAGCGCAGGGGTCAAGGTCACGGCCACGAGCACAGCCATCCCCACACCGACCGCCCCTGCCACACCCATGACGGTGAGGAACGGGATCTGTGCCAGGCCCAGCCCCAGCAGGGCGATCATCACCGTGAGCCCGGCGAACACCACAGCAGAACCGGCGGTGGCCAGCGACCGTGACGCCGACTCGTGCGGGTCCATCCCGGCGCGCAGCTGTCCGGTGTGCCGCAAGGCGATGAACAAGGTGTAGTCGATCCCCACCGCCAGCCCCAGCATGAGCGCCAGCAGCGGGGTGGTGGACACGATCGTCGTGAACCGGGTTGCGGCGAAGATCCCCGCCGAGGTCACGGCCACCCCGACCGCCGCGTTGAGCAGCGGCATCCCCGCGGCGACGAACGACCCGAACGTGATGACGAGCACCACCAGCGCGATGACCACACCCACGCCTTCTGTGGCGCTGACCGAGGGCACGTTGATGGAGAACAGGTCACCGCCGAGCGCGACCTCGGTACCAGGTGGCAGTGCCGCCTCGAGGTCGTCGCGGGCGTCGACCAACCGGTTTTTGACCACGTCGGGGACTGCCGGTCCTTGCCCCTCGAGCTGGACGGTGACGATCGCGGCGCGTCGGTCGGCGGAGACCATGTCGTCCACGTCGCCGGAGAACGGGTCGACGACGTTCTCGACATATTTTTTGTCGATGCCGTGGTCGACAGTTTTAGCTGTGGTGATGAACTGCGAGATCGGTTCGGTGAACTGCGGGTCGGTGACGCTCGACCCGGGTGGCGCCACTACGACAAGCCGGGCGCTCGTCCCGGCGACTTGCGGGAACGTCCTGTACAGCTGGAGCAGCGCCCGTGTTGATTCCGTCCCAGGTATACGGAACGTGTTGTCGGTCCCCGTGGACAACGCCGCCGCGGCCCCACCCGCGACAACCAGCACCACCAGCCACGATGTCACGACTCGCCACTTGTGGGCGTACGCCCAGCGGCCCAGACGATAGAGCAAAGACGACACAAGCAGCTCCGGTGTGAGAGGTCATCTCGACCGGACCCCAACGTATCTCATCTGGCCCGTCTGGGGGCTGGTGTTAGCACCAGGCCCCGCGGGCGACGAGCACGTCGCGCAGCAGGTCGGCGCGGTTGGTGATCAGTCCGTCGACGCCCAGGTCGAGCAGGCGGTTCATTTCGCTGGGGTTGTCGACAGTCCACACGTGCACCGGGCGGCCGACCATATGCGCCAGGGCGATAGTGCGGGGTGAGACCACGCGCAGCGTGGAGCGTTCGGGTACTTGCAAGCAGTCCACGTGGCGCAGCGCCGCCCGGGCGACAGGCAGTGCCGCACGATCCGGCAGCGCCGCGGCAGCGAGGAACATGACGATCTCCGTCTTTCCTGCGGAGGTGGCCACCGGCCGGGACAGGGCAGCGAGGGTGCGTCGGCGACGCGCTGTGGAGAACGAGGTGATGAGCACCCGGTCGTGGGCACCGGTGCGTTCCACCGCTTTGGCGACGGCACGTTCTGCTCCGTCAGCTTTGACGTCGATATTGACGTGCAGGTCAGGCCACTGCCCGAGAAGCTCGTCAAGCCGTGGTACTGGTTCGGTCCCGCCGATCCGTGCGGTCCGCACACATGCCCAGGGCAGGTGGGCGACCATTCCTGTGCTGTTGGTCGTGCGGTCCAGGCTGGGGTCGTGCAAAGCCACCGCCACCTCGTCGCACGTGGCGTGCGCGTCGGTCTCCACGTGCGTGATCCCCAGGTCCCGCGCAGCGGCGAACGCCGCCATCGAGTTCTCCCGCCCGTCCAGGTCGAACCCCCTGTGCGCGAACGCCAGCACGCAGCGCGGGCTGGGCAGATAGGTCATCGGGGCGAGCGGGCCGTCGATCACCGGTTGCGCAGGGTTGATGCGGCCCGGTCGAGGGACCAGTTCCACGAGGTCCAGTCGGGCGATGGCGTGTCTTTGCGCGCGTCCAGGAGCCTGGTGCGTTCAGGTTCGGGGAGGCCGGCGATGGCGGGGACCGCGTCAGACGACATATGCCGCAGGTACCGGACGTCGACAGGATGGTCGACCGCGGCGTTGGACTCGACGATACGGGCGTCGGGGTTCCACCCGGCCAAGGCCACGACGGCGACGACCAGCACACCCACAACACCGCGGGCGAGCCAGCCCGCACGCCACCGCACGACGGCGACCAGGCCCAAGACCATGAACGCGGCGAGGATGAGCGCTGTCCAACCAGCCAGGACGCGGGCACGGGACAGGCCGTACTCGTCGACGTAGGCGGCCAGGCGCTGCAGGGCGAAGAACACCACGCCAAGGTTTCCCAGGCACAGCACGACGACGGACGAGGCGGTCCACATCCGCTCTTTGCTGGTGCTGCGCGGGGCGCGCCGGGCAGCGATAGCGACCACGACGACAGTCAGGGCGGTGGCGCCGAGCAGCTGGCCGAAACCTTGCCGGGCGTTCTCGGCGTAGGTCAGGTCGGTGCGTTCCAGCAGCGCCTCGGTGCCACCAGTGACCGCTACGACCTGGAAGACGACGAACACCACGATGATCCCCGCAACAGCGAGCACAGGGATGAGCCACTCGGTGAGCCGGGCAGAGCGGGCCTGGCCCAGACGACGTCTGCCGCCCGGCGGTGGGGTGGCCACCGCGTGCGCGACGGTCGCTGCCACACCGCACCAGAACAGCGCGACGAGGATCCGCCCCGGGACGCTCGGCAGCGACACCCGCGGGAACGCCTGGGCGAACACCGGGTCAGCGGTGGCGAACAACGACACGAGCACGGCCAGCAGCACCACGGCGATGGCTGAGGCCAAGATGATCCCGCCGACGGTCCGGCCCCGCCCGGCGGTGCCGCGGGTCGCACCGCGGAAGAACCACGGGAAGCACCGCACAGCAGTGGCCAGCGTCGTCACCGGCGCTGCCAGCACCGACACCGTGGTGCGCGCCCCGACTGCTGCGACGCACCCGGCGACCGCCGCCACGACCACCGCGGGGATGGTCACGACCGGTGAGGTGCGCCACGCCAGGACCGAGATCGCCGCCACCGAACCGATGGCGAACAGCAGGTCGACCCACCGGTGGGCCTTGACCAGCACCGGCACTGCCGCGAACCATGCTGCCAGGCACAGCAGCACCAGGCCGAGGCCAGGATGCACGAACCCGACGATGGCCCCCAGGGCCGCGGTGACCAGCATCCCGGCCACCGCCAACCCGGGCAGCGGGTCGCGGTACCCCGACCAGAACCGGCTGAACACCCCCGGGGTCGGGGGCGTCGGTGCTGTCACCGGCACCCACTGGTACCCCGGTGGCAGCGGGTACAGCCGGGGGTCGCCAGGCGGGGGCACCCCTGGTTGCAGCCCTTGTGGCTGCGTCCCTGGTGGGTACCCGGGCAGGGGGCTGCGCGTGTGGGGGGAGCGCCAGGGGTCCGGTGCCACCTGCGGTTTCGTCGCTGTCGGGCTGGCTGGCGTTGGCGCGCTGACCGCTGGTTCGAGCTCTGGGTCGTCCGGTTCGGGCTGCGGTTCCTGCAGCTCCGGCTCTGGCTCGTCGAGCTCGGGGCCTGGGTCGTCCGGCGAGGGTTCAGCCGGGTCCGTGGCCTGTGTTTCGGGTGTTTGGGGTTCGGTCGCGTCCGGCTCGGAGGGCTCGGGGTCCGCCTTTTTCTTTCGCATGACCTCACAGTAGGCCGTCGGGTCTGGGTGTTGGTGCCGTTCGGTGAAGGTGTTGGGCAGGCTTGGTCACTGGTTGGCCGACACAGCCATCTGGGGGACGGAGGTCCGGCGTGGGTGCACCCACAGTGGTGAATACCTATCGGAGCTGCGCCGTGGCCGTTGTGCCGGGGTGGTGGGTGCCTCGTCACCGTGGACGCGCTGGTGGGGTGGGCCCGAAGGGGACGTGGGTGCGTCGTAGCAGGTGGCGCAGCACGGTGGGCCATAACTGCGCTCAAGTCTGGTTTGTGGTGCGGTGCGCAGCAGTGGTCGGTACGTCCATGCGGGTATTGCGGTCAGACCCGCCGGGTGCACAGTCGATAGAAAAAGTACCCGGCGGTCGTTGTCCGGGCAACTTTTGCGCATGCGTCACTGATGCGCGCCCTGACACGGCTTTCGCTGAGCCATCTGGAGAGACCATGAGCACCCCTGAGACGACTGGCGTCGTCGGGCAAGAGCGCAGGCGGCGTTCCCCCCTCCCCTTCCTGCTTACTGCGGTGGTGACCGCTGCCCTGCTCGCTGGCGGCACTTTCGCCGTGTGGTCGGCGTCCGCGGACCTCGACGACGGCACCATCACCGCCGGTGACCTGAACCTCACGCTGACGGGCGGGCCAACCTACTACGACGTGTCCGCCGACCGGAGCGACGCGAAGCCGATCGAAATCACTGGCGGCCTGACACTGGAAGGTCACGAGGTCGGCGAGGGGTGGCTCATGGTCCCCGGCGACACGGTTGCTGTCGTGTACCAGGTGGAGGTCACCCTCGTAGGCGGCAACATGATCGGCGCACTGTCGCTCGACATCGACGACGACGAGCCGGTGGTCGATATCGACTACACCTTCGAGGCGTACTGGGTGTACGGCGACAAGCCGCTCAAGGCCGACGAAGACACCGGCCTGATGTACCTGACCCCCGGTGGCTCCCTCCACTTTGACGACGCCAAGGCCCTCCGCATGGCCAGCACCAAGGAGACGTTCGTCGTGGTGATCTACGCCACGTTCGACCCCGAAACCAAGGACCGGAACGGCGCCACGAAGGAAGAGGTGCTCGCCGACGTCTCGATCACGCTGACGCACGTCCGCACACCGGGTTTGGGTAAGTTCGGCACTCCTACCCCTGGGCCTTCACCTGAGGGGTGATGGTGTTCGCCCGGGTTGGGTCCCGCACGTTCATCGCTTCGCAGAACGGCTGACGTTGGCCGCTGGTTGACCGACACGGCCATCTGGGGGACGGAGGCCAGGCGAGGGTGCATCCACAGTGGTGAATACGTTGTGGGAGTCGCGCCGTGGCCGTTTCGCCGTGGTGGTGGGTATGTCGTCGCCGTGGACGCGCTGGTGGTGGGCCAGAAGTGGTCGCGGGTGCGTGGCAGCAGGTGGTGCGGCACGAAGGGCCATTGCTGCGCTCGAGTCCGGTTTGTGGTGCGGTGCACAGCAGTGGCCGGTACGCCCATGCGGGTATTGAGGTCAGACCCACCGGGCGCACAGTCGATAGGGAAGATACCCGGCTGTCGCTGTCCGGGCAACTTTTACGCATGCATCGCTGATGCGCGCCCTGACACGGCTCTCGCTGAGCCATCTGGAGAGATCATGAGTACCCCTGAAACGACCATCGTCGTCGCGCAAGAGCGCAGGCGGCGTTCTCCCCTCCTCCTGGTCGCCGCGGTGGTGACCGCTGCCTTGCTCGCTGGTGGCACTTTCGCCCTGTGGTCGGCGTCCCTGGGCCTCGACGGCGGCACCATCACCGCCGGTGACCTGAACCTTGAGCTGTCGGACGATCCGATGTACTACGACGTGTCCGCCGACCGGACCGACGGGCAGGAGAACGAGGTAGTTGATGGGGTGACGGGTCACGAGGTTGACGACACGTGGCTCATGGTCCCCGGGGACACGGTTGCTGTCGTGTACGAGGTGGAAGTCACCCTCACAGGTGACAACATGGTCGCCGAACTGTCGCTCGACATCGACGACGACAAGCTGGAGATCGAGGGTATCGACTACACCTACAAGCTGTACCGGGAGAACGGCGATCAGCTCGAGGCCAGCGAAGGCACCGATCTGGTGTACCTAGCCCCCGCAGAGTCCGACGACGAAGTCATCGCGGGCGAGGAGGGCGAAGACGTCCCGGTGTACTCCCTGGCCGACGAGACGGAGACGTTCACCGTCGTGATCTTCGCCACGTTCGACGTCGACACCCCAGGGCGGCAGGACGTCCTCGCGGTGGATGCGCTCGAGAACATCAAGATCACGCTGACGCAGGTCCGCACACCGGGCATAGGTCTGTTCGCTACTGCTCCGTGACCATGTGCTGGGGGGCCGGGCGACGCGTCCGGCCCCCCAGTCCTACCCCTGGGTCTTCACCTGAGGAGTGATGATGTTCGCCCACGAACGCCCCCGGCACAGCCGTACGAGCGAGCCTGCTCGCACGGCTGCGCCCGGGGCGCGTGTGCGTGCCAGACGCGACTCTCCGGCACGGATCGTCGCTGCCACGGTGTACGGGGCGTTCGTCCTGGTCGTGCTGGGTGTGGTCGTAGCCCTGGCCGTCGTCCCCAAAGCCACAGGAGGCACGGCGCTGACTGTGCTCACAGGTTCCATGCAGCCGACGCTGCGGCCTGGTGACGTGATCGTCGTACGGGCTGTGGCACCCGCTGATGTGTGTTCCACGATCAGACCAGGCGATATCGTCACCTTCCTGCCTGAACCAGACGACCCGAGCCTCATCACCCACCGGGTCGTGGCCAAGAGCGTCGGGAGTTTCGACGACGGGACCACATGCCGCCTGGTGACCCAAGGCGACGCCAACAGTGCCGTCGACGAGCCGATCAGCCCGAACCAGGTCCGCGGTGTGTTCTGGTACGGCCTGCCCAAGCTGGGCTGGGCCAAACAGCGGCTCCTGGAAAGCTCGACAGGTGTGCTTGTGCTGGGCGGTCTCGTGGCGCTGGTCTGGTGGTTGGTGCCGCGCCGCAGGCCGCAGGTCGTCGCCGTGTCCACACCCGCCGCCGGTCTGCGCGAACGTGAGCTGCAGCTGCGTGAGCGTGAGGTCGCCGTACGCGAGGCCGAGCTCGCTGCGGCCCTCGCAGGACCCCCGGCCCAACCTCCGGCGGGTCAGACGTGATGGCAGACCCAGTCGCAGCAGCCGGTGACCGGGTTGTCGTCGTACAGCTCGGTGACGACGGGCTGTCGCGCCGTGGGCAGATGATCGCCTGGGCGCTGGCCGTCGTGGTCGTGCTCATGGCAGCGCTGGGTGCGACCTGGGCCGGGGAACCTCCTCTCCTCGGCGCGGGCGAACCTCCCGCTGACGGACATGTCGACATCGGTGTGCTCGGATGCGACACCCCGACCATGCATATGTCCTGGACCGGCGAGACGTACAACACTGTCGAGCTGAGTGTCGTCGGCGACAGAGTCGCGTCCCCCGGGGACCAGGTCGAGTGCACGGTGGAAGTCACCAACACCGGCCCGGCTGCTGCGGTGATGACCGTCACTTTCACCCCGGTCCTGGAGTCGGTCGGTGCGGCTAACCCCGACCTTGCCACAGCCATCACCTTGTTCTGGGCCGTCGACGGGACCTCTACCGTCCAGCGTTTCGACGCTGACAACACCGACGCCCAGGTCAAGGTGCCTTGTGGTGCCACGGTCCCCGTCCGCGTCGGCTTCGTCATGCCTATCGAGGAGACCCAGCACTACCGCGCCGGAGGAGAGTCAACCCTGCTGTCGTTCGGCGTGACGATCGAGCTGCAAGAAGACACCGATCCTCCCGACGGCGACGGCGATGGCGATGGCGACGGCGACGCTGGTGGTGGCGACGCGGGTGACGGCAACGGTGGTGCCGGTGACGGCGACAACGGCGGTGGCGGCGACGGTGGTGCTGGCGGTGGCGATGCTGGTGACGGTAACGGTGGTGCTGGCGACGGTGGTGCTGGCGACGGTGGCGGCGATGCTGGCGGCGACGGTGGTGCTGGTGGCAACGGCGGTGGTGCTGGCGACGGTACCGGTGGCGACGCTGGTGACGGCAACGGTGGTGCTGGCGACGGTGGTGCTGGTGCTGGTGCTGCCGATCCGGACCACGAGGCCACGGGTGACGGTGCGGGAGAGCGGGGTGACGGTGGCGCATCCGACGGCACCAAGCCGGGGAGCGGGAAGAAGGGCGCTGGCTGGCGGCTCGGACGCACGGGCGCCGAGGTGGCGGCGGTCGCGGTCGTGGGTGCTGGTCTGCTGGTCGCAGGGTTCTTCGTGGTGGTTGTGGCACGGCGCCGCGACCAGGCCAGGAGAACTCCGTGAGTGTCGCGCGACGTCGTGCACGCGACGGGGGGATCTTGGCGGTCTCGGTCGTGGTGGTGGGGGTGCTCGCCCTGGCCGTCTGGGCCTTCTGGTCCGATGCGGTCGAGCTCGTCGGCCTGCTCAAGGCTGGCGGGGCGAAGGCTGGCGAGCCGAGCACGACCTACTGGGCTATGAGCGGCGGCGACCTCGTAGACGGAACCGACGGCTCGCAGCGCGGCGAGCAGGTTTCCGGTAGCCACGTGGTGAGCCCGGGTGACCGGGTTGCTGTGGCGACGTCTGAGGAGGCCACGCTCGAAGGTGACAACCTCGTCGTCCGGCTGGCCCTGAGCGGGTGGGCCAAGAGCGGGCCACCGTTCACCTACGAGGTCTACGCCGATGGCACGCTGTTGGTCGTCGAGTCTGACCTGGACACGCTTGACCCGCTCCTGGCGTACCTGTCCCCGGTGGACACCGAGGGGTACACCACCTGGTCAGCGGCGACCCAGAGGTTGACGGTCGTGATCTATGCCACCTACCACGGTTGCGGCCCCACCACGGTCGCCGCGCTGTTGGGCGAGCCTGTCGTACAGCTGCACTTGGTGCGCTGTGGCGCCCACTTCCTGACCTCGTGCCCCGTGCCGCGCGTTCCCGGTCCGCAGATGCACCTGGTCGTCCACACGGCCCTGGGGACTGATGCCCTGCTGTACCTGGACGGGCTCGGCGCGGGCACCACCATCTACTGGGGTGACGGGAGCAAAGACCTCGCTGTCGAGGGAGAGAACCCGCACACGTACCCCAACAGCAACACTCGGTACCGCATCGTCATCGAGGGGACTTTCGCAAAATTCGGCCCGGCGACCTTGCCGCTGCCGTCCCACGAGACATACGCGCAGATCCTCGTCTCAGTCGACCAGTGGGACCAGGGGACCGGGACCACCGACGCCAGCTATGCCTTCGCCTACGCGACGTACCTCACCACAGTCGCCACCCCTCCGACAGGCCTGACGACGACAGCCGGGATGTTCTACGCCGCGACAAGCGTCAACGGCCCGATGTGCGACTGGGATGTCTCAGGCGTGAGCGACATGTCCGCCATGTTCGCAGGCGCGAAAGCGTTCAACGCCGACATCGGCGACTGGAACACCCAGAGCCTGCAAGGCATGGTCGAGATGTTCAACGGCGCCGAAGCGTTCAACGCCGACATCGGCGGCTGGGACGTGTCGCAGGTGACAGACCTGTCGAGCGTGTTCGAGGGAGCGAAGGCGTTCAACGCCGACATCACCGGCTGGGACACCTCAGGCGTCAAGAACATGAAACGGATGTTCTACGGCGCGACGTCCTTCAACCGTGACATCAGCCTGTGGGGCCCCTCAGAGGTCGAGTACATGGCCGAGATGTTCAACGACGCGACCTCGTTCAAGCAGAACCTGCGCTGCTGGGACGTCTCCCAGGTGACCGACGTGGCGACAGAAGAAGATTTCGCCGACGCCTCGGTGCCGATGTACCAATACGGCTGGTTCCCATTGTGGAAAACTCCGGTGTGCACGATCTTGACCGTAAATACCAGTAGCAAAGCCAAAACGGCAGGAGTGTACCTGGACGGGCTTGGTCCTGACACCTACATCTCCTGGGGGGACGGAGGAGCGAACGGGTACGTGCGGGCGAAGTCAGGGTGGAACAGCTACACGTATGCGGGCGCTGCCGGTGACTACAAGGTCTACGTCACAGGCACTTTTGACGTCTTTGGTCCGCCGAACTCCAGTAATACTACATACCCGGCGCTCCTGAGATCGGTGGACCGCTGGGACGAAGCCACAGGGACCACAGACGCAAGTTACGCATTTGCGAACGCCGACAACCTTGTAGGTCTCGTGGAGCCACCATCGACAGTGGTGAACATGACGGGTATGTTCAAGGCAAATTGGGCGCCGAACCAGGCCATTAATGGGTGGGGCGTCACCGAATGGGATACCTCTCACGTCATCAACATGAGCCACATGTTCGAGAATGCGAGAAACTTCGACCATGCGATAGGGGGATGGGACACCTCTAGGGTCACGGACATGCAGTACATGTTCTATGATGCGACCTTCTTCAACCAGGACATCAGTGTGTGGAAGACCTCTCGCGTCGTGGACATGAGTGGCATGTTCAGATCCGCGGCGTGGTTCGACCAGCCGATCGGCAGCTGGAACACATCATCCGTAGAGACGATGGAGATGATGTTCGACCACGCGACGAGGTTCGACCAGAATATCACCGCGTGGGACACCTCAGGGGTCACGAACATGAAACAGATGTTCTGGTTCGCGAAGGCGTTCAACCAGGACCTCAGCAGCTGGAGCACCTCCAAGGTGACGAACATGGCCAACATGTTCAACACCGCTTCTTCGTTCGACCAGGACCTGCACTGCTGGAACGTCGTGCTGATGACAACTCCCCTCAGCTACGAGAATTTTGCCGCGAATTCGCCGATTGCGCTGACGAAGACGAAGCACCCTGTCTGGGGAACCACGGGGTGCCCGGCCGCCCCTGTTGCCGTCGGCGACGCCCCGTATGGTATTGCGCTCACCCCGGACGGTAGCCGTCTCTACGTGGCAAACTACCTGGTTGACGGCACGGTCACCGTGATCAACACGAGTACCAAGGCCGTGGTCAAGACTATCCCGGTCAGCACCGCGCCGCGCGACGTCGTGCTCACGCCAGACGGCTCTCGCGCGTACGTCATGCATTATGCGACTCCCGGCGTCGTCACAGTGATCGACACCGCCACGAACGAGGTTGTCGGTGCTCCGATCCCCGTCATGAACAACCCATCTGGAATGGCGATCACTCCAGATGGCGGCAAGATCTATGTCGTCGGCTCAGTCATTGGCGGCACGATCTCGATCATCAACACCGCCACCAACGGTGTCACCAGCATCTCCGGCCCGGGTGGTGTCCAGCTGAACAGGATCGCGATCGCGAACACTTCGCCCAGTCAGACCGCGTACATGCCCAGCGTCGGAACAACCAGGGAGGTGTCGACTCTCAACGCTACTTCTGGAAGTTGTTGCGGCAGTATATCTCCCGTACCCGCCGGAGCCCTGGGAGCCGTCGCAGCAAGCCCCGACGGCGCACTGGTCTACGGAGGGGCTGGTAACACCGTGTACGCAATCAATACATCCACAAACAGAATTCTGACACCCACCATCACCCTTGGGGGTGTGTCGAACTACATCGCGTTCAGCCCTGACAGTACCCGGGCCTACGCCGTTCATTACGCAGACAATGCGATCTCGGTCATCGACACCAGCAGTCACACGCTCGTCGGCACGATCCCGACCGGTGCAGGGCCCCGCGGAGTGGCACTTTCCCCCAACGGCCACCGCGCCTACGTCACCAACACCACCGCCGGTACCGTCTCCTTCATCGACCTGTAGGCACGACAGCGGGCGCGAGCAGGACGGTGGGCGATAACGACGGTCGCGCGTGAAACGCGGGGTCCTGCGTGGTGGGCACCGCGCAGATTACTGTCCTGCGGCACGTCCCTGTCTGCTGCTGAAAGATCGGTGAACGCGCGAGACGCTATCTTGGTGAACAACTTCTGGCGCGGTTCGTGGAACGAACAAGTTATCGTCGCTGAGGCCAAACGAGTGAAAGGGCTACGTCGCAACACGGACGTTCCGATGATCATGTGGTATGCAGAGATCCATCAGCAGCCGCAAAAATGGCCGCGGGATCTTCGGCATGAGACGCCGCATGGTGACTCTACTCAACTCGTCGACTTTTCTGGACGGCGCGTTCAGGGTGCCATTGACCAGGTTAGTGAGCTATGACAGAACACACAGTCCGACACCCGCGCACGTCGCCGTCCTCGCGTAGGCGACGGCGTCTGGCTGCCGTGACAGCGAGCATTCTCGCTCTCGGCCTGTCGATAACGATGGCCCCGTCGATGATTCCCCCAGCCGCCGCTGACGAGCCCGTCCAGGTCGGTGTGAACATCGCGAACAAGCTCGATGTCGCACTGGCTGTCGGCCCGACGGAAGTTGACTACTCGACGTTCGAGGCCGACCTCCGTGAGAACCTCAGGAACCGTCCCATCCCTGTCGCCGACGAGGACCTCTTCATCACCGCCGCGAAGGCGGTCTCAGCCAACACGACCAACGAGTTCCAGTGGTGGACGTACGACCACACGATCCCAGCAAGGAACCAGCAGCCGACACGTCTCGACAGGGACGACAACGGCGTGGCATTCAAGAGCGCGACGTACCCCAACTACCAGGCGTTCTACAACTATGTCATCGCACAGGCAAAACTTGGCGGTGCGAAGACGTGGAACACCTCCGACGCCCCTTCGGTCGCCGAGCTGGCGAAGTATGCCGACCTGGAACCATCGACCACAAATTTCAAGAACATCGACGACAGCACTCGTCAGTATATTGAGAACAGCGATGTCGCGACCAGCCCAGCGTGGGCGCTCCGCACGGGTACGCGCAACCCGAGTACAGGCTACGTCGATTCGACGGACAAGACCAGCCCGAACTTCGGCGCCTACTCGACGGCCGGCACGAGCAACCAGACTCATCCATATGATGGCAACCTGTTCCACATGGAAGAGTCCAACAACGGCTCTCGTATGGACTTCTACGGGTATGGCACCCATGCGTACAAAGACTTCCGGTACCTGCCCAACGACCAGAAGACAAAGAAGTCGTTCGAGTTCGCCATCGAAGAGTTTGCCGCCTACGACGCGCTTGACGGTGTCGGGTTCTTCTTCAACACGGACATTACTGACGACCCCTACGGCAGCGGCCAGAAGATGAGCGGCTACCTGCTGTTCCTGAAGTACGGTAGCGCGGCCCCGACCCTGGGTCTTGGCCAGGACATGTTCATCTACAAGTTCTCGGACGTCGACACCAAGGCGTTCCACAACAACGGCAGCAATGGTGTGGCGGACTATCCTGGTTTCGAAAAGATCGCGACAGCTTCGTCAGGTACCTACAGCGGAACCGACAAGTACCGTCGCATCAAGCTAGACGTGTACCCGACGTATGCGCAGATTTTCTACAACGGCAGCGCGAGCGATTCCAGCGTGCTGACGACTCCGATCGCCGAGGGTAAGTCGCCCGTCGTGTCTTCAGGCAAGACATCTGCCAACGTCAGCCCTGACGGGACGCGAGTCCTCCTCGATTCGATGGCGAGCTATGGGTTCGGTCCCATGGCCTCTTATCTGAACCACTCCTGCTCGCGTCCCACCGCTATCGCCATGCAGAACATCTCGATGACGATGGACAAGGTCAAGACGCTTGTCGAGGTCGTCGACGAGCCCGAGTGGAACGAGAACACCAAGAAGTTCCTCGTCAACCTCAACGAAGAGACGATCCCTGACTTCGAAGAGACGAACATCACGGCCAGGCTGCTCAACCGTCTGCGCAATGACGACATCTACTTCATCGGGTGGGCGACCGCGACGAACTCTGCCAAGTCCCAGGACTTCCTGGTGAAGAACGACCTCAAGGGCACGGTCGTCAACATGGACTCGCCGACCACCTCGACCTATGAAGAGCAGATACAGGCCATCGCGGACGAGATCTACAAGCAGTACTGGATCGATAATGTCGGTGACATTGTCTTGACCACCGACAACGTGGTCATGTCCGTCACCGGCGCCGACCAGACCGGCACCGCGGACGACCAGTACCCCGACGGCAAGTGGAAAGTCGTGCACCGCACCAGCGGCACTGACCCTGCCACACCGGCGACCCGCACCGGTGACGACGCGTTCAGCAACGACGAGGGCATACAGTCGTGGAGCGGCATCACCCGCTCCGACCTCGACGTGCAGTTCGACAAGCCTGGGTACTACGACCTGTACTACCGCGACCAGTACCTCAAGACGATCACGGCCCACCGTCCTCCGCTTGCCTCGTTCGACGTCGCGATCGGCGAAGGGGGAGCGGTGGAGTTCCGGAACACGTCGTCGGACCCGGACTTCGCCACCGACCGCCTCACCATGCCGTGCACCCCGGGCCTGACCCGCCTGTGCTCGCAGTGGAAGTACCTCGACCTCGACGAGGACGCCACGCCGAACAACGGTGTCCCTACCACCCTCACCGAGGACCACACGTACATCGTCTACCTCACGGTGTGGGACCGGTACGGCGAGCAGACGTCGATCTCCAAGCAGGTGCGCTACGTCGGTGAAGGATCCACTCCTGTCTACGTGGCCCCCTTTGCCGACTTCACGCTCACGCCGACGAAGATCCTCCCGTGGGGCGACGACCCGCAGACCGTCACCCTGGTGAACCGCAGCTACGACCCTCAGGGCCTGCCTATCACGTCCACGTTCACGCTCGTGCGCGACGGTGTCGTGGTCGCCTGGCCCGACGGGTCCGGGCCCGACGAGGCTGGCTGGGAGGAAGGGACCATCGATGTCTCCGACCACGACGACTGGCCGGTCGGCGAGTACGCGGTCTCGTTGGTCGTCGCCAACGGCAAGCAGGACCTCTTTGGTGCTGACCTCGTCTCGGCACCGTACGTCCTGACGTTCACGATCGTCGACGACAACGACCCGCCGACGGCCGCCGCAACCCCCAACGGTGGCACGCACATCGGCAACACGACGGTCACCGTGCGTTTCACCGACGTCGGAGACGCCGGGCTCGCCACGCAGCGTGTCGCGATCACCGACAGCCCGCTCACGCCGGACGTCGACGACCCAGCGTGGACGGCGTGGTCAACATCAGCGGCCCGCCCGGTCACGGTCAGCCAGACCGGTTCGTACATCCACTGGGAGGCGACCGACCGCGTCGGCAACCTTGGCTTTGGCCATTTCGGCCCCTACACCATCACCAAGGAGACCACTGACATCGACCTGACGGTCAGCCCAGGGTCGTTCGTCTTCGGTGGTGGGCAGGTCACGCTCACCGCGACGATCGACTCGACGACCCCGTCGACAGGGTCGGTCCACTTCTACGTCGACGAGGTCTACATCGGCAGCGCGACGATCAACGGCTCCGGTGTCGCGACGCTGGCCTACACCCCGACGATGGTGGGTGACGTCGACTTCGAAGCCAAGTACGGCGGCGACAGCTCGCACAGCAGCGTCGACAGCGACAAGGTCGCCTACACGATCACCCAGAGCAGCGCTGCCGTGGTGGTGCTCGACGCGCAGGACAAGGTCTACGACGGCGACCAGTACGCGCCCACCAAGCTCAAGGTGAAGCTCGGCGGCGCGTCCGCACCGACGACCGCCTACGACGTCTCCTACGAAGGGGAGTACACCGACGGGACGATCTACGGCCCGACACCCACAGCACCGACCGAGGCCGGTAAGTACACCGTCACCGTGACGACCACAGACCCCCGGTACGTCACGGCGAGCGAGAGCGCAGACTTCACGGTCAAGAGGGCGACCCAGGCTGCCTTGAGCATCACTGGTCCGAACGCCCAGTACGAGGTCGACGTGAACAACAAGCCGACTGAGACGCTAGACACGTCCGGCGGCACTGGAGACGGCACTGTCTCCTACGCGGTCACGACGCAGAACCCCGCGGGGACTGCGACGGTGAGCGGCGACACCGTGACGATGCACACGGTTGGGACGTTCACCGTGACGGCGACCAAGGCGGCCAGCCGGAACTACAAGAAGGCCACCGCGACGTTCGACGTGGAAGTTGTCGACACGACAGCCCCGACCGGCACGGTCACCGTGACGAACGCCGTCACGCCGGTCGTCCCTGCGGGTGTGTCCGCGTGGGCCGACTTCTACTCCGCGCTGCTCGTCTTCGACCACTTCTCGCGGGGTGCGGCGACGTTCACCGTCGACGACGTGGCCGACAACAGCGGCGAGGCTGTGACGGTCTCGTACCTCATGTCTAGCGAAGCTCTCTCGGCGACCGAGATCACCGGGGGCGGCATCGTCTGGACCACGTACACCGGGCCGGTCGTCCGCGCCTCGACGTGGAAAGGCATCATGTACGTGCGGCTCGTGGACTCCCAAGGCAACGCCGCGTACATCAGCTCCTCTGGTGTCGTCGTCTACGCCGACACTGTGCAGCGCACAGCGACGTTCGCCACGTCGAGGTACTCGACCACGGCCAAGAAGGTGCCGTTGACGTTCAACGGCAACACTGTCGAGTCCGTCACCGTCACTTCCGTCCCTGGTGGTGCACCAACACCGTCGATGTCCGGCGCCTACACGGTCGACTACACGGGTACGACCCCAGGTATCACGTTCACCGGGTCGTTCCTCGCCGGCCTGCGCTCCGGGACGTACACGTTCACAGTCGCGTACGACCCTCTCGCCGAGCCTTTCGGCGCCAGCGCCTGGAACATGGCTCCGGCCACGACGGTGGTGACCGTCACCGTGAGCCGGGCGACACCGACAGTGACGCTCACTGCTGAGGCTGAGACGAACGGTGCTCTGCACACCGAGGACATCACCCTCACCGCTGGTGTCGCAGGTGTGACCAACGGCGCCACCCCCACCGGCACAGTGTCGTTCTACGCGGTGACCACGACCGAAGCGTGTGGTGCAGGCACAGCCCTGTCCACGCAGACGTGGAGCGGATCACCGGTCACGCTGGCGCTGAGCAGGCCCGCGGCGACCACGCACACGTTCTGCGCGGTCTACTCCGGAGACGGTGACTATGCGACGGCCGGCGACACGGCGTCGGTCCAGATCAACGACTGGGTCACTGCGGTCGCCGTTTCCAGCACTCCGACGAAGGTCGTGTACAAGTACGGCGAGCAGCTTGACGTCACCGGTGGCGTCCTTGGCCTGACCTGGTCGGACAGCACCGGTACGCCGTCGGTCGACTTCGTGGACCTCTCCGCGGCGGCGTTCACCGGCTACGACCCGACCGTCCTGGGCAACCAGACCGTGACGGTGACCTACGCGGGCCGTACCGCCACGTTCGTGGTCACCGTCGTCGACTACCAGGTCGACGTGGTGCTCGGTGCCCCGACGACGACCGCGTACGAGTGGGGCGACCCGCTGTCGGTCGCCGGTGGGACCATCGCGCAGAAGATGGCCAGTGGCGCTGTCCAGGGCAAGGTGCCGCTCACCACGGCCATGGTCTCAGGGTTCACCAGCACCCAAGAGGGCAGCCAGACGCTCGTGGTGACCAACGACTGGGGCGAGGGCAGCTTCTCGGCCAACTACACGGTCACCGTCGTCGACCCGGTGATCGAGGTCCGCGTCACGACACCACCAGACAAGACCAGGTACCGCCTCGGCGACGACCTCGACCTCACAGGTGGCGAGCTGTCCATCGTCAAGAAGTCCGGTACGTACACCACGCCGATCGACGGTTCGATGGTCACGGGCTACGACAAGGACACCCTGGGGAACCAGAGCGTGACCGTGACCGACTCAGGGCACAGCACGACGTTCACCGTGACGGTCGTCGACTACCAGGTTGGTGTGGTGCTCGTCGCCCCGACGAAGACGGGCTACGAGTGGGGCGACCCGCTGTCGCTGGTCGGTGGGACGATCGCGCAGAAGATGGCCAGTGGTGCCGTCCAGGGCAAGGTGTCGCTCACCGCGGCCATGGTCTCCGGGTTCGCCAGCACCGTGGAGGGCAAGCAGACGCTCGTGGCGACGAACGACTGGGGTGAGGGCAGCTTCTCTGCCAGCTTCGTTGTCACCGTCGTCGACCCTGTGGTGGAGATCCACGTCAAGAAGCCTCCGAACAAGACCACGTACGGTCCTGGTGAACCGCTCGACCTCACAGGCGGCGAGATCTACGTCGTGCGCAAGTCTGGTGTGCAGGTCGTCTCGATGACCGACGCGATGGCCTCCGGCTACATCTCCACCCAGGAGGGCAGCCAGACCATCACGGTCAACCACAGCGGGAAGCAGACGTCGTTCGGGGTGGTCATCGTCCCGGACGGCACCAGCAGCAACCCTGGTGGCGGCTCCACAGGTAGCGCCCGCTCCTCACGTAGCGGTACCAGCGTGGGCGGTAGCGCCGCGCCGTGGTTCCGGGGTCCGTGGATCGGCCCGGGCGGCCTGGTCGGTCCTGCCGACGGCCAGCAGGGCAGCGGCGACACCGCTGACGACGAGCTGTCCGACGACACAGGTGTCGGCGACGACGTCGAGACCACGACCGCCGTACCCGCCCAGGTGGCCCACAACCAGGGGTCGGGCGACGGTTGGGCCCTGCTCAACGTCGTCCTCGCGGCGACCGGCCTCGTGCTCACTGTCTGCGGCGCGTTGGTGATGCACAGGGGCAGGGACACCGACTGCGCTGGTCGTCGTCGCCGTCGGGTCGTCGGTGTCGCAGTCTCCGCGGCTGCCACGCTGGTCGGTCTCGTCGTCGTGGCCTTCGTGCTCGACCTGTCTCGCGGCATGGTCTTCACCGACATGTGGACACCCCTGCTGGCCGTCACGTTCGCCGGGTCGCTCGGCGGGCTCCTGTGGTCGACCAGCCAGGCCAAGGCAGGCACCGCTGACCTGGCCACCGCTGAGTGACACCAGTGCGTGGTCACCGCCGGACGCGCTGGCGGTCGTGATGCGCACGGCTGGTCGGACGAGCCCGTCCGTCCGGCCATCAGGATCGGTCTGTCGTTGGGCGGCCTAGCCGGTACAGGAGCGGTGTGCTGCGGGAGGGGTGCTGGGCGGGGCGTCGGTGGCAGCTGCTGCTGCGGCCCGGGCGTCGCCGGTCGCACCGACGACGACTGCGCAGCCCAGCTTGTCCAGGGTGTGGTGCATCGGGGGGCCGATGTGGCCGGTGACGACGACGGCGACCTCGTGGTCGCGCACGAAGCGCACGATCCGGGCGTGGTGGGTGCCGGGCGGGCCCTGGTCGTGCAGCACGTCCCAGCCCACCTCGTGCTCGGACCAGCGGGTGACCTGGCCGCCGACGACATGGGCGACGGCCAGCGTGTGTGCCCGTCCGAGCCCTGCCCCGACATCGGTTCCGGCGAGGTTCACAGCGACGACGACAGGTGAGTCCATGGCGCCATCCTCGCATGGTGCTTGGCCGGGGGAGCGGTTGGTCGACGCAACATTTGCATCGTGCATCCAAATCTGAGAGGCTGTCCGCCGTGCCTGACACGATCACGCTGCGCGACGACGCGATGAACGCCATCGTGTCGCTGACCCGGGCCCACCGGGCGCTGGCCTGTGCGGTGAGCGAAGCGGTCGGGTTGCCGAGCCCTGGGCTAGGGTTGCTGCGGCTGCTCACCTGCTGTGAGTCGGTGACGATCTCCCAGATCGCCACGACGCTGCGTGTCGACCAGTCGGTTGCGTCCCGGCAGGTCACAGCGCTGGTGGACCGCGGGTTGGTGGAACGTGACATCGACACGGCCGACCGGCGGGTGCACCCGCTGCGGCTGACCGACGCTGGGCGCGAGGTGTACGCACGCGCTGTGGCCGAGATCGCAGCCCGTGCCGAGGTCGGGTTTGCCGGCTGGAGCGCCGCAGAGCTCGACGAGGTCGCCGCCGGGGCCCGACGGCTTGCCGAGGCGATCGAACGGTCGGTCTCGGCTGGGCGGGCTGACGCCCAGGCCGGTGCGCATGACGTCCGAACGACCAGCGAACGACCGGGTTCCCTGGACGAAGACATACAGAGAGGTGCCTGATGAGCGTGAGCCCGTCCGACGGACAAGACACTGACCCGCAGATTCCGCCGCCGCCTGATTCCCCGTCGGGTGTCTTAGACCGTGTCGCCACTGCGACGGACGGTGCGGCTGAGGTGGAGGACGCGGTGGACCCACCCTCCGACCAGCCGCACGATGGCGACGAGCCTAACGGCACCGGGTCGACAAGCACCGGGCCGATGACCCACCGTGAGGTGCTCGAGGCGCTGTCGGGCATCCTGCTGGGGATGTTCGTGTCCATGCTGGCCACGAGCCTCATCTCGTCGTCGCTGCCGAAGATCATCGCTGACCTCAAAGGCACGCAGTCGGCGTTCACCTGGGTGGTCACCGCGACGCTGCTGACCACGACGATCTCCACCCCGGTGTGGGGCAAGCTGGCGGACCTGACCAACCGCAAGGTGCTCATCCAGGTGGCGCTGACCATCTCGGTGCTGTCGTCGGCGGCGGCGGGGCTCGCCCGCAACACCGCCGAGCTCATCGCGGCGCGCACCGTGCAGGGGATCGGCGCTGGTGGGCTCACCGCGCTGGCGGTGGTGCTCATCGCCGACATCATCAGCCCGCGCGAACGCGGCAAGTACATGGGCCTGACTGGCGGCGTCATGGCCGTGTCCATGGTCGGTGGGCCGCTCATCGGCGGTTTCGTCACCGACACCATCGGTTGGCGCTGGAACTTCTACGGGTCGTTGCCGTTCGCCGTCGTGGCGATCATCGTGCTGCAGCGCACGTTGCACCTGCCGCCCACATCACGGCGCAAGGTCAAGCTGGACATCCCCGGCGCGTTGCTCATCGCCACGGCTGTGTCGGCGTTGCTGCTGTGGGTGACGTTCGCAGGCGACCGTTTCGACTGGGTCTCCTGGCAGACCGTGGCCATGCTCACCGGTGCGCTGGTGGCCGGGTTGGCGGCGCTGTGGGTCGAGTACCGGGCCGAAGAACCCATGATTCCGCTGCGGTTGTTCCGCAACCGCACGCTGGTGCTGTCGGTGACCGGTTCGGCGGCGATCGGGGTGTCGATGTTCGGCACGTCGGTGTTCTTGTCGCAGTACCTCCAGCTGGCCAAAGGTGAGTCGCCGACGATGTCGGGTGTGATGACCATCCCCATGGTTGTCGGTGTGTTCGTGGCGTCGACCGCGTCGGGCCAGCTGGTCTCGCGGACCGGCCACTACAAGTGGGTCATGGCCACCGGCGCCGCGTTGCAGGTCATCGGGCTGGCTCTTATGGGCACGATTGACGCCCACACCACCTTCTGGCACCTGGCTGTGTACATGATCTTGCTGGGCGCTGGTGTGGGCATGATGATGCAGAACTTTGTCATCGCCGTGCAGAACAGCCTCGATATCGGTGATATCGGTGCGGGTACTGCCACGATCGCCTTCTTCCGCACCCTCGGCGGTGCTGTGGGTGTGTCGGTGCTCGGCGCGATCTTGTCGAACCGGGTGACCACTGTGCTGACCGAACGTCTGCCAGCAGGTGCCGGGGACCACGCGGGCGGCGGTATGCCGGACCTGGCGACGCTGCCTGCGCCGGTGCGCGACATCGTGCAGAACGCGTTCGGCGACACCGTGCCTGAGCTATTCCTCATCGGTGCCCCTTTGAGCCTGGTCGGGCTGCTTGCCGTGCTGGCGCTGCACGAGGTTCCGTTGCACTCCAAGACAGGTATCGAGCAGCGTGCCGAAGCGGCGGCTGCCGAGGCCGAGTGATACGGGTCTTTAGCCACTTGTGCGAAGCCTCACCAGTGGTGCAGAGCCACCCGGATGGACCAACCAGTGGCACTGGTAGAGACCCGGATGGCCGAAGGCAGTAAGTTGTCCTCGGCACGGGCGCTGCCCGTCGCTATAGCCGTGCCCGTCTGCCGTCTCACCGTGGACGAGATAGGAAACCTCCGTGACTGAAACTGCTGCCCAGGTGGAGCCTGAGGCACCACCCACGCCAATGACCATCGGCGTGCCCTCTCCGAGCCGTTCCGGTGAACGTCTGGTCGCCGCGACGCCCAAGACTGTCGGCCAGCTCACAGCCCTCGGCTACCAGGTGCTGGTCCAGGCAGGCGCCGGCGCCACCGCGACCTACGGCGACGCCGACTACGAAGCCGCTGGGGCGAGTGTCGTACCTGCTGCGAAGGTGTGGAAGGCCGACATCGTCGCCACAGTGAACACTCCCTCCGAGGCCGAGCTGGCCAAGATGCGCCAAGGCGCGGCCCTGGCGTGCATCATGGCTCCCCAAGCCAACCCTGACCTGGTGACCAAGCTCAACGAGCGCGGTCTGACCGCGCTGGCGCTGGACGCTGTGCCGCGTATCTCGCGCGCCCAGGCCCTCGACGTGCTGTCGACCATGTCGAACGTCGCCGGGTACCGCGCGGTCATCGAGGCCGCCGAGGAGTACGGCGGGATGTTCGCCGGGCAGGTCACCGCTGCTGGCAAGACCCAGCCTGCGACAGTGTTCGTCATCGGCGCCGGGGTCGCCGGGCTCGCCGCGCTGGGTGGGGCCGTGTCGCTGGGTGCCCAGGTGCGCGCGTTCGACGTGCGCCCTGAGGTCGGCGAGCAGATCGAGTCCATGGGCGCCACGTTCGTCCAGGCCGAGGCTGCCCAGCAGGAGGTCAGCTCCGACGGGTACGCCAAAGAGCTCACCGCCGAGCAAGAGCGTATGACGATGCAGATGTACGCCAAAGAGACCGCTGGGGCAGACGTGGTCATCACCACCGCGCTGGTGCGCGGCAAAGGTGTGCGCACGATCACCGCGGAGATGGTCGCGAACATGCGGCCCGGGTCGGTCATCGTCGACCTGGCGGCGTCTGGTGGCGGCAACTGCGAGCTGACCGTTCCGGGTAAGCGTGTGGTCTCCGACAACGGCGTGATCATCCTCGGCTACACCGACCTGTGCTCGAGGATGCCCAAGCACACGTCCCAGCTGTTCGGCACCAACGTCGTCAACCTCGTCAAGCTGCTCACCCCGGGCAAGAAGGACGGGCAGATGGTGCTCGACCTGGAAGACCCGGTCCAGCGCGGTATGACCGTCACCCACGACGGCGAGGTGCTGTGGCCACCGCCGCCCGTCCAGGTCTCGGCGGCCCCGGCCGCCCCTGTGGTCGAGGTCGAAGACCCTGAGGTCGTCGCGGCCCGCGAGGCCAAAGAGGCCAAGGCCCGCATGGTGCGCAACATGGTCTCGTCGGTCATCGGCGCCGGGCTCGTGGTCGCCGCGGTGGCCTTGTCGCCCGCGAGCTTCGTGAGCCTGTTCACGGTGTTCGTCCTGGCCGTCGTGGTCGGGTTCTACGTGATCAGCGGTGTCACCCACTCGCTGCACACACCCCTGATGGCCCAGACCAACGC
>WRET01000009.1 GCA_009779195.1 Micrococcales bacterium | reverse complement strand
GTGTCCGCGAGGTACCCACCCCCATCCGGCCAGTGTTCGCGAGGTACCCACCCCCATCCGGCCAATGTTCGGCGAAGCCGGACGAGGTACCCAAAGACCTCCCCCCTCTCGGGGGAGAGATTCCTACAAGCGGGGTGGGGTGCCTGTCCGCCGCGCTGGCATCGGGTTTGGCGGGAAGACCGGCGACAGCCGGTCGGGGGACTGCGCGGCGGACAGGCACCCCACCCCGCGCCCCAACCCAACCACCACCACCCACCCACCCACCCACCCACCCCCAAGCCGTAAACACCCCCGCCACCACAACAGCAACCGCCCGCTAGGCTAAGCACGCTATGACTGTGCAGATCAACCCCAGCATCCTGTCCGCCGACCCCGCAAACCTCGAACCCGAGCTAGCCAGGATCGCCACGGCCGACGCAGCCCACATCGACGTCATGGACGGCCACTTCGTGCCAAACCTGACGATGGGCCTGCCGATCGTGGCACGCCTGGCACAGGTCTCGCCGATCCCACTAGACGTGCACCTGATGATCGACGACGCCGACCGCTGGGCCCCGCAGTACGCCGAGGCAGGGGCCGCGTCGGTGACGTTCCACGCCGAAGCGGTACGGGCACCGGTGCGCCTGGCACGTGAGCTGCGTGCCGCCGGGGTAGGGGCCGGCGTGGCAGTACGTCCCGCGACCCCCGTCGAACCCTTGTTGGACCTGCTCGCAGAGTTCGACATGGTGCTGGTCATGACTGTCGAACCGGGGTTCGGTGGCCAGTCGTTCATCGAGGGGACGTTGCCGAAGGTCTCGCGCCTACGTCAGGCGGTCGGCCCTGCCGGGCCCGGAGCGGTGCACATCCAGGTCGACGGGGGAGTGTCACGTACGACGATCGGCCGGATCGCACGGGCTGGCGCTGATGTGTTCGTGGCCGGGTCGGCGGTGTACGGCGCTGATGACCCGGCTGCTGAGGTCGCGGCGCTGCGCGCTCTGGCCGAAGCCCCGTACGAGGCGTAACCGCCTCCACGAGCTCGTTCATCCTGGTCAGGATCGTTCACGATGGTGAACGGTCTCGACCAGGATGAACGAGCTCGTCATTGGGCCGATCGTCCTGTCCGGCGCACAGGCCCATGCGTGGCAGAATAGGCGGGTAAGCAACGTTCTCCGGGGTCGGTGAAAGTCCGAACCGGCGGTGACAGTCCGCGACCCGTGAGCGCCGACGACGGCGTGAGCGGTTGACCTGGTGGAACTCCAGGACCGACGGTGAAAGTCCGGATGGGAGGAGACGTGGGCCCGGGTTCGCCCGGGCCTGTGGGCGTGCGCCCACGTCTTCGTGCCGTCCACCCCCGGGACACAACGGGAGGTGGCACGACGGACGCACAACCCCTGGGCACCGCGACGGTGCCGTCCTGCCAAGCCGACGCGCAGGTCAACGACACGGAACTCGCGGCTATGCGGCGTGCCTTGGCGCTGGCCTGGCATGGTCCTGGCCACGGTCCGAACCCGCGGGTGGGTGCTGTGCTCCTGGGCCCAGACGGCACACACCTGGGGGAGGGCTGGCACCGCGGGGCTGGAACACCTCATGCCGAGGTCGCGGCGTTCGCCGACGCAGCGTCCCAGGGCCACGACCCGCGCGGGTCGACGATGGTTGTCACCCTCGAACCGTGCGCGCACACCGGCCGTACCGGTCCGTGCGCCGAAGCCCTGGTCAAGGCCGGTGTCGCCCGGGTGGTTTTCGCCGTCGCCGACCCGAACCCGACTGCCGCCGACGGGGCTGTGCGCCTGGCCGACGCTGGGTTGGACGTGGTCGGCGGGGTGCTCGCCGACGAGGGCCTCGAAGTCCTCGGGCCGTGGTGGCACGCCTTGTCGACCGGTCGCCCGTACGTCACGGTCAAGATCGCTGCGACTCTCGACGGCCGTGTCGCCGCCGCTGACGGGACCAGCCGGTGGATCACCTCACCGCACTCCCGTGCGCACGCCCACACCCTGCGTGCCCAGGTCGACGCGATCGCGGTGGGCACCACGACGGTCCTGGCCGACGACCCAGCCCTGACCTGGCGGGACGAGGGAACGCTCGGCGACCACCAGCCTGTGCGTGTCGTCGTCGGGCACCGCGACGTCCCTGGTGACGCTGCCTTGCGTGGACCTGGTGGCGAGCTGGTGCAGGTGCGCACCCACGACCCAGCACAGGTGCTCACCGAGCTGGCCGACCGTGAGGTCCGGCACCTGCTCGTCGAAGGCGGACCGACGCTGACCGCGGCTTTCCTGCGTGCCGGGCTGGTTGACGAGGTGCACGCTTACATCGCCCCAGTGATGCTCGGTGCAGGGCCGTCAGCGGTCGGCGACCTGGGTGTCACCACGGTCGCCGACGCCCTGCGCCTGGAGGTCACCGGCACTGAACGGCTCGGACCAGACATCTTCCTCGCACTACGGCAACGGACGGAGCACTGACATGTTCACCGGGATCATCGAAGAGGTCGGCGAGATCGTCGCCATCGACCACGACACCGCCCGGGCGGACGCCCGCGTGGTGGTCCGCGGGCCGTTGGTGACGTCCGACGCGTCCGAAGGCGACTCCATCGCTGTGTCGGGTGTGTGCCTGACCGTCACCAGCCTCGGCGACGACGGGACTTTTGCCGCCGACGTCATGCCCGAGACGCTGCGCCACTCCATGCTCGGTGGGCTCGGTGCCGGCGACCAGGTGAATCTCGAACGTGCGATGAGCCCGACCGGTCGGCTCGGCGGTCATATCGTCCAGGGCCACGTGGACGGCGTCGGGACGATCGTCGCCCGCGACCCTGGGGAACGCTGGGACGACGTGCAGATCGCTGTCGCCGACGACCTCGCCCGCTATGTCGCCCGCAAAGGCTCGATCACGATCGACGGGGTGTCCCTGACGGTCACCGCTGTGACAGACCGGTCGGACCAGACACCCTGGGCCCCGCAGCTGGGGACCTTGTTCGCCGTGAGCCTGATCCCAGCCACACTCACCGGCACCACTCTCGGTCGCCTGGTCCCCGGTACTGATGTCAACCTGGAAGTAGACGTGATCGCCAAGTACACCCAACGGCTCCTGGAGACCGCGGAGGCCCAGCGATGATCGGAACGGTCGAGCAGGCCCTGGACGAGCTGCGCAAAGGCCGTCCGGTGCTTGTCGTGGACAACCCTGAACGCGAGAACGAAGCCGACGTGGTGCTCGCCGCCCAGTCGGCCACACGTGAGTGGGTGGGCTGGACGATCCGGCACTCGTCGGGCTACCTGTGCGCCCCCATGCCCGCCGCGCGCGCCGACGCCCTGGACCTGCCGCTCATGGTCCCGTGCAGCCAAGACCCACGCCGCACCGCTTACACGGTGACGGTCGACGCGGCGATGGGTGTGACCACGGGGATCTCCGCCGCTGACCGGTCACGCACCCTCAAGGTGCTCGCCGACCCTGCCTCTGGCCCCGGCGACGTCATCCGCCCCGGGCATGTGCTGCCTCTGCGGGCGGTGCCTGGGGGTGTGCTGCACCGGGCCGGGCACACCGAAGCTGCCGTGGACCTGTGCCGCCTGGCTGGTCTGGAACCTGTCGCCGGGATCGCCGAGCTGGTGCACGACGACGGGTCGATGATGCGCCTGTCCGACGCTGAGGTGCTCGCCACCGTCGAGGGCCTGGTGGTGCTGACCATCGCCGACCTCATCGCCTGGCGCCTGGAGCACGACCCTGTCGCCCAAGCCCAGGCACCGGCACCTACCACCCCGCGGGTGCACCGTTCTGACACCGCCGTGCTGCCGACCGCGCACGGGGATTTCGAGCTCGTGGGTTATCGCGACCTGCGCACCGGCGCCGAGCATGTGGCGTTGGTGTCCACCACGCGCGCGTCCGGCACACCGTTGGTCCGGGTGCACTCTGAGTGCCTGACCGGTGATGCTTTCGACTCCCTGCGCTGTGACTGCGGTCCCCAGCTGCACGCCGCCATGGACTTGGTCGCCCAGCACGGTGGTGCGCTGGTCTTCCTGCGTGGCCACGAAGGCCGGGGGATCGGCCTGCTCGCGAAGATCTCCGCGTACGCCCTGCAGGACACGGGTCGTGACACCGTCCAGGCCAACCTGGACCTGGGCTGGCCCGCAGACCGGCGCGAGTACGGCGCGGCTGCTGCCATCCTCGACGACCTGGGGTTCACACAGATCCGGTTGCTGACCAACAACCCTGCCAAGGCCGCTGGCCTGCGCGCCCTGGGTGTGCAGGTCACGACCGTCGAACCGTTGGAGGTCGGCCGCACCCCGTACAACCACGGCTATCTGGAGACCAAACGCCAGGCCATGGGTCACCTGTTGTCCAGCCCCGACACCTTGCACGCCCCGACGTCCGACGGGTGGGTGCCCGGTTCGCTCGCGTCCGCCGTGACGGCGCTCGACCCGTCCGACAGGAGGTCGTCATGAGTGGTCTGGGTTCTCCCGACCTGGAGGTGGTCGACGGGCGAGGGCTGAGAGTCGTCGTCGTCGCAGCGAGCTGGCACCCGGCGGTGGTCGACGGTCTGGTCGCTGGGGCGCACCGTGCCCTGGACGAGGCTGGGGTCACCGACGTCACCGACGTGCGGGTTCCGGGGACCGTCGAGCTCACCGTCGCAGCCTCCGCCGCGGCACGTGCCGGGGCCGACGCTGTCGTGGCGCTAGGAGTGGTCGTCCGCGGTGGCACCCCGCATTTTGAGTATGTGTGCCAGTCGGTCACCCACGGTCTGACCGAGGTTGCGCTGCGCACAGGTGTCCCCGTCGGTTTTGGCATCCTCACCTGCGACGGCGAAGCCCAGGCTCTCGACCGTGCCGGCCTGCCCGACTCCCGCGAGGACAAAGGAGCCGAGGCCGCGACCGCAGCTGTCGCCACCGCCATCGCCTTGCGGGCACTGGGGCGTGTCTCATAGCCGTGGGTGCCGGGCGTGCCTCGCTGTGCGGGGGGTATGAGACAGGCCTCAGGGCCAGCACTACTCCAGTGAACTACCATCGTCGTCTGTGAAGACTTTCGAGGACCTGTTCGCCGAGCTGGAGCACAAGGCGGCCACCCGCCCTGCCGGGTCGGGCACCGTGGCCGAGCTGGACGCTGGGGTCCACGCTATCGGCAAGAAGCTCGTGGAGGAGGCCGCCGAGTCGTGGATGGCCGCCGAGCACGAGTCGGACGAACGCACCGCCGAGGAGATCTCCCAGCTGCTGTACCACGCGCAGGTGCTCATGATCGCCCGTGGCCTGACCTTGTCCGACGTCTACACCCACCTGTGAGAGGTGCTGATGCTGCGCATCGCTGTCCCGAACAAAGGGTCGCTGTCCGAACCGGCGTCCGTCATGCTGCGCGAGGCCGGGTACCGCCAGCGCCGCGACGACCGCGAGCTGGTCCTGGCCGACCGCGACAACGACGCCGAGTTCTTCTTCCTGCGTCCGCGAGACGTGGCCACATATGTGGGGGAGGGGACTGTCGACGTCGGGGTCACCGGCCGTGACCTGCTGCTGGACTCCGGCTCCAGCGCCACCGAGCACCTGCCGCTGGGTTTCGCCCGTTCCACGTTCCGGTTCGCCGCCCCCGTCGGGACCCGGTCAGAGGTCCACGACATCGCTGGCCAGCGCGTCGCCACGTCGTACCCCGTGCTCGTGAGGGACTACCTCGCCGAGCACGGTGTCACACCTGCCGCAGTCGTCCGCCTCGACGGTGCTGTCGAGTCGTCGGTCCAGCTCGGTGTGGCTGACGTCATCGCCGACGTCGTCGAGACCGGTGCCACCCTGCGCTCAGCCGGCCTAGAAGTCTTCGGCGAACCCTTGCTGCGCTCCGAAGCCGTCTTGGTGCGCTCCCACGACGTCGACTCTCACGCCCTCGAAGTCCTCACCCGCCGCATCCAAGGCGTGATCACCGCCCGCGAGTACGTTCTCATGGACTACGACTGCCCCATGTCTGCGGTCGACCAAGCCGTCAAGCTCACCCCCGGCCTAGAATCCCCCACAGTCTCCCCTCTCCACGACCGCGACTGGTGCGCCGTCCGCGCCATGGTCCCGCGCTCGGCGACCAACCGCCTCATGGACGACCTGTACGAGATCGGCGCCCGAGCCATCATCGTCACCTCCATCCACGCCTGCCGCCTGTAGCAGAGACATATGGCATTGAGTACCCGGTACTTCCGGATGGACGAAAGTACCTCGGGGCAGCGGACACCCGACGGGGCATTGCTGGTGTGGTGTCTGGCGAGAACCTGGCGTGGCGTTCACGCACCACGGCGATGTTCCGCAGTGCGGTTTGGCGGACGCGATCCGGGTAGCGACGTAGATGCTCGACGACCGTCCGGTGAAACTCGAGCTTGATCCGGTCTTCGAGCAGCACGTGCACCTCGCCTTGTTGTCTGCAGGTCCACTGTACGGAGTCGGCACCACCCAGCACCTTTCCATTGACCCTCATGAGGGCGACCCGCTCGTTGACGATTTGGTCACCAACCCCGGCTGTCTCGACCTCAGTGTGATCCGCTAGGGTGCCTTGGCTCGACAAGGTCGTCGAGCGGGACGACTCGTCGCGTATCGCCGATCTTCAGCACGATCGTCGCCTCCGCGCCAACGGCCTTGAAGTAGGCTCGGAGCGAAGAGAGGAGCAGGTCACCGCGCCTCTCAAGGCGAGACACGCTGCCTTGGGCGACGCCCATCTTCCGCGCCACGTCGTCTTGGGTCATTGCTGCGACCTCGCGGACCATCGCCAGGCCCGCAATATGCTCGCGCTCCATCTGCTCGCTGGCTTCCATCCGCTCTTCGAGATCGTCGTCGATCCCAGGCAGCGACTTCAGCGCAGCGAATGTGTCATCGATGGGGGCGAAACCATCCTGCTGTGCGTCCATGAAACTTTCGCTCATCGTCTTCCTCCCATCTTCTCTGACTTCCACAGGTCGACGACTTGATCGCCTCGCGCTCCAACGGAGTCATAAAAAATGTCTCCCATCCGCGCTTTGTCAGCCGCGAACAGAACTATCACCGCCGCATCTTCCTCTTCGTCGAACCAGACGATGAGCCTCACCGCCACGTGCTCGTCGTGAGGATGCGACAGCCGCCACAGCAGGTATCTGCGCGACTGGCGTACCCACTTCAACCTCGCCGTCTCTTCCTCCCGCTCTGGCGGCTTGACCAGGTTACGCAGGTGGGCAATCTGGTCGGCGAGGTGCTTGGCGGTCGCAAGCGCAACAGCGTCGCCGCCCCGCGCCTTCTCCAGGAGGCGGCGGACCCAGGCGTCGAACTGCCGGGAACGAAGGACGTCCACCCACACAGTATGCACTACCAGCGATAGTGCTGCAAGTGCATGTTCGCCAAATCGTCCCGGGTAGGCAGAGGTTTCGGACGGCAAGAGGCAGAGTGAGCCACGCCCGCACAGGAACCGGCTCGTGGGCTGTGGGCGCCGTAACCTGCCCGGTATGTCTTCTCGACCACTTGTCTCGGTGCGGCACCGGGAGCGGATGACCGACGACCGGGCCCAGCTTGAGGCTCTCCTGGATGCCACGACCATCGCGCATGTTGCTTACGTCGACGACGAGGGGCGGCCGTGCGTGGTGCCGACGAGTATCGCGCGCTGGGGGGACCAGGTGGTCATCCACGGGTCGACGGGGTCGCGGTGGTTGCGGGCTGTGGGCGACGGGCGGGCGGTGGCGGTGTCTGTCGCCGAGGTGACGGGGGTGGTCGTCGGGCACATCAGCTGTGAGACGGGGGTGCACGGGCGCAGCGCGGTGTTGTTCGGGCAGTTCGAGACGCTCACCGGGGACGAGAAGCTGGCGGGGCTCGACGTGATGCTCGACCGGCACCTGCCGGGGCGCAGCGGCGAGGTGCGCAGGCCGACCGGCAAGGAGCTCGCGGCGACACAGGTCATGGTGATGCGGCTCGACCAGTGGAGCTGCCGGGTGATGGACGAAGAGCCGAAACCACCTCAGCAGGACGCCGACGCCGCGACGTGGTCGGGCACCGTCAGTGTCGCCCCGCGCACCGGCACGATCGAGCCGTCACGGTCCAACCAGGCGCAGGTCCCCGGGTCGGTGGTCCGTCTCGCGGACGACTTCACTGTCTGACGGGCTCCTCAGCCCACTCGTCGTGCGGATGGTGCATCCGACCGGCGACCCACTGGGCGGTGTTGGCGGCGACGGCCACCATGGCGACGACGGTCCAGCCCAGCGCCGCCAGCAGCCCTGTGCCCATAGGCTGGTAGGACCGTCCGTCAGACCGGGTACCTTCGCGTGCGACCCACACGACGATATTGGCGACCCAGACCACCGAGAGCAGCACCAGGGCTACCAGGAGCCATACCCCCAGCGCCCAGCCCAGGTGGGGCCACGGTGCGCCCGTACGCCACAACCCCCAGACCGCAGCGCCGACCAGGCTCGCCGTCGCAGCCGCGACCACACTCCAGCGCACCCACGTCGTGGTGCCGTCGGACGTGGTGCTGTCCGTCATCGTCTCACCTCCAGCGCGTGGCCAACCTTTGCAGGTTAGAGTCCGTCGGCACCAAGACTGTTCCCTGCACCTGAGAAAAATTCTGGCGTGTCACTGACCGCCAGTGCCTTGGTACAGCTGTCGTACGACGCGGGTCCCTGCCGATTGCAGGATTTGGTCCGCGGATCTGGCGGACGCGGCCACACGAGCGGGCCATGATGAGAGCCATGAGGACTGCCATCAGCGCCACGGTGCGGTTGGTGGTCGTCAACCTCCGCGCGGCCAGAGCCCCGATGCTCACCTTGGCGGGGTTCGCGGCGCTGGCCGCGATGATGGTCAACCTGGGCCTGGTGCTGGCGTTGGTGTATCCCTCCAGCTTCGACACCCAGGCGGCAGCGGCGAAGGCACCTGACGTGTGGAGCCTGGCGACCGACGTGTTCGACTCCCAGGCCCAGCTGGCGGCGCTGGAGGCGCAACCCGGTGTGGTGGCGGTCGAGCAGGAACCGGTCGTGTGGGTCACCGGCACCATCGCCGACCATGACAGCACCGAGACGTCGGCCGTGGTCTTCGCTGTCTACGGTCCGACGCGGACCATGGACGTCCCACGGCTGCGGGACGGTGCCGGACCCCTGGGCCCCGGTGAGGTCTACCTGCCGTTCTTCTTCCAGGCCAAGTCTGGGTACCGCGTCGGCGACACGTTCACGTTCGGCCGAGAAGGGACGGGCGTCGAGCTCACTGTCCGCGGGTTCACCGACGACGTGGTGTTCGCCGCAGACAGGCTCTACGTCGACGGCGTGACTTTCGCCAGCCTGGCTGACCATTTTTCGACCTCGACCGGTGTGTACACGAAAGTCCGCCTCGACGACCCCTCTCGGGCAGCGGCAGTCCGTGACGCCCTGGACGAGGCGTTCTTCGACCAGCAGGTCACCGACCCCAAGGCTTCTGCGTGGGTGTCGACCTACAGCGGCCTGAAAGAGGAGAGCGTCCTCATGGGGCAGCTCTTGGCTGGTGTGCTGCTGGCCACCGCGGCGGTTGTCGGACTGGTCGCGCTCGTCGTGGTGCGGTTCCGCGTGGCGGCCTCGATCGAAGAGTCGATGACGAACACCGGGATCCTCACAGCTCTGGGTTACACCAGCGGGCAGGTCGCCGGGTCGTTGGTCGCTCAGTTCGGGTCTGTCGTCGCCACTGGGGCAGTGGTCGGCGTCGTGGCCAGCCACGGCCTGGTCCCGTTGGTGGCTGACCTGCTCGAGCAGGAGTCGGCGATACCGTGGGCGCCGGGTCCACATCCGGTGCCAGCCTTGGTGACGCTCGCGACGGTGACCGCGGCGACGCTCGTCGTCACAGGGGTCGCCGCGGCCCGTATCCGTCGGCTGTCACCGCTGACCGCCCTGCGCACCGGGCTGGCCGCACGGGCTCTCAGGCGCAGCTACCTACCTCTGGCGACCACACCAGGACGCCTGTCGTGGCTGCTGGGCGCCAAATCGACCATCGTGGCCAAAGGCCAGATGGCAACAGTGGGCCTCGTGGTCGTGGCCGTCACTTTCATGAGCGTCGTCTCGGTGGCCCTGTACGAGAACGTCGGTGCCCGTCCAGAGCGTTTCGCCGCTGTGGCTTTCGGGGAGGTCACCCACGTCGCCGTCGTCGCCGACAGCTACGACGCTGCCGACGAGGCCCTGGCACGGCTGACCGCTCACGACGGTGTGCGGTCGGCGTTCTTCTACTCGTCGCTGCCTGTCCGTGTCGAGGGGACGTACGTGAACGCTGTCGTCACCGACGACTTCGCCCAGACTGAGGGCACCATGCTCTACCGGGGCCGGTACCCGGTGAACGACGACGAGGTGGTTCTCGCCTGGGCGGTCGCCGACTCGTTGGGCAAACACGTCGGCGACACTGTGCACGTCGACAACGGAGGCGACCAGGTCGAGCTCGTCGTCACCGGCCTGATGAACTTCGGCCTCGTCGCGCTGACCACCGACGGGGCACGCAGGGTCGACCCGCAGTTCCGGCACGTCATGGTGTTCGTCTACGTGGACGACCCGCAGCACCAGGCTGCCGCCCTCACCGACGAGATCAACGACGGGTGGGGTGTCAGCGGGTTGCTGGCCACCAACACCCACGAAGCAGTCGCCTGGGCAGGCGACGTCTACGGCACCGTCACCGCCCTGGTGTCGCTCGTCGTCCTGGCCATCACCGCGGCGGTGGTCGTGCTGGTCCTGTTCTTGGTGCTGAGCATGGCGATCCTGCGCGGCCGGCGCGGGTTCGGGATCCAAAAGGCCGTCGGTTTCACCACTGGACAGCTCGTCGCCCAGGTCGTCATGACGTACCTGCCGGTCGTCGCCGTGGCTGCGGTGGTCGGTGGTGCCGCCGGCCACCTGACGTTCCCGGTGCTCATCGACACGGTGTTCACGGCCATGCGGATCCATGTCACGTCGATGTACGCCTCAGCGCTGACCAGCGCGGTGCTGGTCGTGGCCATCGTCGTCCTGGCGGGTGCCGTGGCGGCCCTCGTGGCCACCAAGGTGCGCAAAGTCGTGGCGCACGCCCTCATCACCGAGTGAACGGTAGGGTCGCTCCAGGACTCGAGGAAGGCATGGGATGCTTGAGGTCTGCGGGTTGACGAAGAGGTTCGGGTCGCTCACAGCGGTCGACAACCTGTCGTTCACGGTGGCGCCTGGCAAGGTCACGGGGTTCTTGGGGCCGAACGGAGCCGGGAAGACCACGACGTTGCGCATGGCGCTGGGGCTGACACGGCCCACACGTGGGACAGCGACGTTCGAGGGGCTCGCGTACGAGCAGCTGCCGTCGCCGATGCGGCAGGTGGGGGCGGCGCTGGAGGCGTCGAGCTTCCACCCAGGACGGACCGCCACCGACCATCTGGCCATGCTCGCCTCGGGGGCGGGGATCGACCAGGGCCGGTGCGCGCAGGTGCTCGACATCGTCGGGCTGGGATCGGTGGGCGACCGGCGGGTCGGGGGGTTCTCCATGGGGATGCGGGCACGGCTGGGGCTGGCCGTGGCGCTGCTCGGCGACCCGAAGGTGCTGCTGCTGGACGAGCCGACCAACGGGCTGGACCCTGAGGGCATCGTGTGGATGCGCGACCTCATGCGCCACCTGGCGGGGCACGGCAAGGCCGTGCTGGTCTCCTCGCACCTGTTGTCAGAAGTACAGCAGTCTGTCGACGACGTGGTGATCATCGCCCACGGGCGGCTGGTCCACGCTTCGCCGCTGGCTGACCTGGCCCGCGAGCACGAGCAGAACCGCACGGACGTCGTCGCGGCGGACCCGGCGGCGCTGGCCTCGCTCGCGCAGGACAAAGGCTGGGCATTGGCCGACGGTGTCGTGGTCGGCCCCTCCGCTGCCGAGATCGGCGCCGCAGCTTTCGCCGCGGGGGTCGAGCTGCACCAGCTGGCGACCCAGCGCGGGGGGCTGGAGGCGGCGTTCTTGGCACTGACCGAAGGGCACGGAGATATCCGATGACGACCCAGCTGGCGAGCACCTCCGACGAGCCCCAGGCCCCTCCACCTCCACAGCCGTCGCCGCTGCGCGCCGCCTGGCAGACGTTGGTGATGGAGTTCCGCAAGTACTTCTCGACCCGTATGTGGTGGATCCTGCTGCTCGTCACCCTCGCGTGGACGGCGATGAACATCATCACGATGGTCCTCGCAGTGCACTTTGGCGGTGACCAGGCGGCCGACGACAACATGGTCATACCCAAGGGCGACGACCTGGCCCGTCTGCTGTACTCCATGGGCACGACGTTCGGTTTCGTCTTCCCTGCCATCATCGGGGCGATGTCTGTGGCGGGGGAGTACCGGCACCAGACCCTCACCCAGACGCTGCTGGCTGACCCGGTGCGGTGGAGGGTGCTGAGCGCCAAGTTCGTCTCGACCGTCCCGCTGGGGGCGTTGTACGCGGTGGCGGTGATCGTCGGCTGCTTGCTGTTCGGCGCGCTCCCTCTGGCCCTGCTCGGCGACGCCACCGCCCTAGGGTCAGGCCACACCTGGCAGATGTTCGCCCGTATGGTCCTGGCGATGGTGCTGTGGGGTCTGGTCGGGGTGGGTCTGGGCACGCTCATCAACAACCAGATGGTGGCGATCGTCACCCTGCTGAGCATCACCATGTTCCTCGAACCGACCTTGCGTTCGATCCCGGTGCTCATCGGTCACGACGTACCCGTCCTGGCGTACCTGCCCGGCGCACTGGGCGACGCAGTCACCGGCGAGTCGCTGTACTCCATGCTCGGCGAGTTCGGTGTGAGCCTGCTCTCCCTCGGCCCGGCCGTCATCGGTCTGCTGGTCTACAGCGTGGGCCTGACCGTCGCCGGGTACTTCCTGCGCTTCCGCCGAGACGTCCACTAGCGTTCAGCCGTCCAGCAGGTCGAAGGCATGGATCCCGGCGGCAGCGACGGCAAGGAAGGACCCGGGGTCGGCGTCCAGGTTGCGGCCCATGGTGGACAGGCGGACCGGTGTGCTGGCCAAGGCTGCGCGCAGGTCGTCGCGAGTGTCGATGGTCACCAGGCGGTGACGGCCCGTGGGAGCCACCAAGGTGGCTGCTTGGGTGGCGACCCTGGTCCCGAGGTCGGACAGGGCGCCGGTGAGGCGCGGGACGACGACGTCGGCGGGGACGAGAGCCACCTGGCCGTAGGCCGTCAGTGAGTGGTGGGAGACACCGAGGTGACGGTCCCGGGCGTCGGCGCCGGAGACCCGCAGGCTCGCGACGGGTCGTCCGTGCAGCACCCCGGCAGCGTTGACCGCCTCGCCAGCAGCGACACCGGAGAAACCCCAGCGGGTGCCGGTGCCGAGGTTACCCGGCCCTTGGGCGACGACCGCCACGTCCGCACCCGCCACGTACCGAGCAGCCAAGAGCCCCGAGTGGACGGTGACCGCTTCCAGGTCGCCACCGAAGGACTGACCGGTCGACACGCACACGTCCAGCCAGCCCGCCTCGCGCAGAGCGCTGGTGGTGCGCGAGAACCAGGCAGGCAGGGCGCCACCGTCGGTCAGGACGTACGCCACCGTCGGCACCGGTGCCCCGGCGCGTTCGGCCGCGTACCGCAGCCCGGCGACGACCGCTGGCACCGCCGAGTGCAGGTCCGCGACCACGACAGGCATCCCACCGAGGTCGTCAGCCTCAGCGAGGACGTCGTGGTGCGCCGACTCTTGTTCGTCCACCCCGAGGACCATGGTCTGCAACGGCGTGTACCGGGCTTTGACCAGGTGCCCAGGGCCCGGCACCGGATCGGGTGCCACCGTGTCGGTGCGAGCCACCACCAGGGCGTACCCCCCTGTCCCCAAACCTCTGACCAGCGCAGACACATTGAGCAGCACCTGCGCCCCCGGTTCGACCGGCCCCACCAGCTGCGGGTAGGCCAGAGCCTTGACCTGCTCGTTGGCTACGGACACCACCATCGGCTGGGCACCTGCCCAACCTGGTTCCAGCCGTTCCACCGTACCTGCACGCCACGTGATCACAGCGCCACCCTACGACACCGTCGGCTCCCGGTCCGGCGACACCTTACTCGTTCATCGACACGAACGCTGCCCGCAGCCTCTGGAATGACCATACTTTATTCGGTTCGTTGACGAAAGAGGCTGTCAGACGTCCGCACGTACGGCACACGACAGCGATAGCGGTGGCACGGATTTCTTGTCGGGGAACAACCCATTCGATAGTGTTGCTGGCTTGGCAGAATTCGTAACCGTTGGAGATGCCAAGTGTCAGGTCAGCGCCACCGTGCTCAGGACAAGGCGCTGCGGCAAACCACTGTTCTGCGAGCTGATCTGCTTCAGCGAGCTTCTGGTCGGCTTTTTGCTGTTTCGTCTTCCTGGCCATACCCGCAGCGTAGCAGAGCGCCCGCGGGTCATGGTACGACTGCATAACCTCGCTGTGACCCATCCCGGCTCTGTTTGCCTTCGCCCCGGGCCGCCCGGTTCCCGGTCTGCCGGGCTCCGGCTACGGTGGGGGCGATGGTCGCTTCGATCCCGTCCGACGAGCGCCTGCTGGACCTGGTCATCGCTCTGGTGAACACACCGACGCGGATGACCAAGGAGCAGGTGCGTACGACTGTGGCCGGGTACGCCGACGCTCCGACCGCGGCAGCGTTCGAGAGGATGTTCGAACGGGACAAGGACACGTTGCGGGAGATGGGGGTGCCGCTGGTCACCGTCACCGACGTGTTCCACCGTGACGACATGGGGTACCGGATCGACCTGGAGGCTTACGCCCTGCCACCGGTCGACCTCACCGGAGCCGAGCTGGGGGTGGCGGCCATGGCCGCGCAGGTGTGGCAGGACGCGACACTGCGCACCGACTCGTCGAGAGCACTGACCAAGCTGCGCGCCGCAGCGACGAGCGCGCAGGCTGGCGACCTGGTCGCCGAGGCGGCTGTGGCGTTGGCAGCCAGGGTCGGGACCGGGGGAGCGGCGCTGGCACCGATGCTCGACGCGGTGCAGCAACGACGTGTGGTGCGTTTCACCTACCGGGCAGCAGCGACCGGCCAGGTACGTGACCGGCACGTGGAACCGTGGAAGCTCGCCGCCCGGCGCGGCGGGTGGTTGCTCGTCGGGTACGACCAGGACCGCCAGGCCCCCCGGTCGTTCCGTCTGTCGAGGGTCGAAGGTGCGGTCCAGCTGGTGGGTGAGCCGGGTGCGTTCGCGCCACCGGACGCCGACGAGGTGGCCGCAGCCGAGCACAACGACGTCGCAGGGGTGGCCCGGCTGGCGCTGCTGCCTGAACGCGCCGAGGCGCTGCGGGCCCGGGCACTGCCCGGTGACACCCAGAGCTGGCGCGGACGAGACGTGGTCCACGTCGCCTACCAGGCCACCCGCGAGCTGGCCGAAGAGGTCGTCGGGTACGGCGACGCGGTGCTGGTGCTCGACCCGCCCGCGGTGCGCGACACCGTCGTGGGCCTGCTGCGCGCTGCCGCCCGCCTGGACGTGCACGATGCCTGCTGAACGCGCCGCCGACCGTGTGCTGCGGCTCATCGGGATGGTCGCCTACCTCGACGCCCACGGGGAGGCGAGCCTGGACGACCTCGCCCAACGTTTCGGGGTGCGCCGCGCCCAGGTGCTCGCCGATATCGACACCCTGTGGCTGTCAGGCACTCCGGGCTACCAGTGCGACGACCTCATCGACTTCGACGCGTTCTGCCTGGACCGCGGGACGGTCCGCCTGACCCAGGCACGAGGGATGACCCGTCCGCTGCGCCTGGGGGCACGTGAGGCTGTGGTGCTCGTCGCGGCCGTCCGGGCCCTGGCCGAAGGGCTCGGTCCCGTGCTGGACGACGAACGCCGGGCAGTCCTCACCTCGACGCTGACCAAGCTGACCAACCTCGCCAGGCTCATCGACACCAGGTCCACCGACACTGTGCCCGCAGAACCGGGGCTGGCCGACCAGACCCCCGACGTCGTCGCCATCGACCTGGGGGTCAACACCCGCCCCGACATCACCACCACCGTCTCGGCAGCGTTGGCCCGGGGACGCCGCCTGCGCCTTCGGTACGTCAACGCGGCGGACCGCACGTCCGAACGTGACGTGGACCCGATCCGGCTCGTCGCCGACGCCGGCACCGGGTACCTGCTGGGCTGGTGCCTGGCCGCAGACGCCGAACGGTTGTTCCGGCTGGACCGGATGCTCGACGCGCACGTGCTCAACGAACCTGTCGAGGCACACGACGTGAGCGACGACGCGGACCAGTTCGTCCCCGGCACGGCGGCGGTGGTCACTGTGCGCCTGACCAGCCGTGCACGGCGCGTCGCCGAGACAGCGCAGGTCAGTGCGGTGCGCAACCTCGATGATGGTTCGTTCGAGGTCGACCTGCCGGTAGTCTCGTCAGCCTGGCTCGAGCACCTGCTGCTGGGCGTGGCCGACGACGTGATCGCGGTCCACCCGCCGCAGGTGGCCCAGCAGGTCGCCGCGACCGCGCGTACCGCCCTGCGCGCCTACCATGAGGTGAGCGACGGTCCGACCGAAGGAGGCTGACATGCCCTGGTGGGGATGGCTGGCGCTGTGGTCAGCGCTGGTCGCCGGGACGCTCTTCGGCGCGTTCCGCCTCTTGCTGTCGTTGTGGGACAAGCTCATGGCGCTCATGGACGAGCTCGAGCGGTTCGAAGCGCTCGCCGCACGTCTGGAAGCCATCGTCGACCCGCCGCCGTCAACCTGGGTGCACCCGCTGGTCGCCACCGGCGCGGACGTCAGCCAGTGGCGTGCCGGGATCGCCGACCGTCGTGCGCAACGCACCGTGCGGCGCGAGGCACGGCACGAAGTTGCCTACCGCAGGTGGACCAGATGGTGGGGATGACCACGCGAGGGCTGAGACGCCGGTAGGATCAGGCGTCGTCTCACCACCCGAGGAGCTGAGGATTCATGGGTAGATTTGCGGCCAACCCGGCCCTCATCGTCATTTTGGTGCTGATCATCATCATCGTGTTCGGCGCGAACAAGCTGCCTGTCGCGGCCAAGTCGCTCGGCCAGTCGCTGCGGATCTTCAAGAACGAGCTCCGCGCAGACGACGAGAAGAAGGACGAGCCGACCGACGCGCCGTCCGACTCCGACAACGTGTCCTGACCGGCGGTGGCCCGGGTACGACGTCGGCGCAAGGGTCGTGCCGCCCCTGACGGGCGCATGTCCCTGATCGACCACCTGCGTGAGCTGCGCCGTCGGATGGCGTGGATAGCAGTGGGCCTGCTCGTCGGCCTGGGTTTTGGCTGGTGGCAGTCCGACTGGGCGATGAGGAAGCTCACCGCTCCGCTCGACGAGATCGCCGCCAACGCCGGGCTGGAGGTCCACAAGACGTTCACTGAGGTCAGCGCCCCGCTGGACCTGAAGCTGCGGGTGGCGCTCTTCCTCGGGATCGTGGTCTCCAGCCCCTGGTGGCTCTTCCAGATCGGGCTGTTCATGACCCCGGGGCTCACGCGCAAGGAGAAACGTGTCACCCTCGCCCTGGCAGCGATCGCCTTCCCCATGTTCCTCGGTGGGGTGGCGTTCGCGTGGTGGGCGATCCCGAGCCTGCTGGACCTGTTCCTCGGTGCCGCGCCGGAGGGGTTCGGGCTGTACCTGGAGACGTCGCAGTACCTGATCTTCACCACCCAGGTGATCTTGACCTTCGGGGTGATGTTCGTCTTCCCGCTGTTCATGGTGGCGTTGACGCTGCCGCAGGTGGTGCGCGGCAAGACCTGGGCCAAAGGCTGGCGGTGGGCGGTCGTCGTGATCGCCACTGTCGCTGCCATCGTCACCCCGTCAGCCGACGTGCTGTCCATGCTCCTGGTCTCAGCACCCATGATCGTGCTGTACCTGCTGGGGGTCGGGGTGTGCCTGCTGGTGGACCGGCGCGCCGACCGCAAGACTGCCGCCCTGGGTCTGACCGTGGACCTGGAAGAGGTGTAGCACGTGGCCAGGCTCGGCCTCGTGGTCAACCCGACGGCCGGCCACGGCCGGGGGCGCACCGCAGGGCTCCGGGCGCACGCAGGTCTGGTCACGTCCGGCCACACCGTCACGGACCTGTCAGCCCCGACCTTGGCACAGGCCACGGACGCGGCACGGCAGGCTGCGGTGGCCGGGCTGGACGCGCTGGTCGTCGTCGGCGGGGACGGTATGACGCACCTGGGGGTGAATGTTGTGGCTGGTACCGACCTGCCGCTGGGGATCGTCGCAGCAGGGTCAGGCAACGACATCGCCCGGTGGTTCGGCCTGCCGGTGCACGACGTGCCCGGCGCGCTGGCCGCGGTCGAGCAGGGCCTGGCTGACGGTCCACGCCAGGTCGACGCGGCGCAGGCCCGCGTCCCGGGCCACGAGGCGTTCGAGTGGTACGTCGGGGTCCTGTCGTGCGGGATCGACGCAGCGGTCAACGCCCGGGCCAACCAGCTACGGTTCCCGCCGGGGATGGGCAAGTACCTGCGCGCCCTGGCAGCCGAGCTCGTGAGGTACAAGCCGTACGGCTACCGCATCGTCCACGACGGCACCACCGAAGAGCTCGCTGGACCGTTGGTCGCTGTGGCCAACACCGGCCAGTTCGGCGGCGGTATCACGATCGCCCCCCACGCGGCCTGCGACGACGGCACCCTCGACGTGCTGTGGGCCACCCGGCTGGGCCTGGCCCGGGTGCTGGCTCTGCTCCCCCGCCTGTTCACCGCCACCCACCTGCGCCACGAGGCGGTCCGCACCACCACCGCCACCGAGGTCCTCATCGCACCGTCACCAGACCACGGCCCGCTGCCTCCCGTCGCCTACGCCGACGGCGAGCGGATCGGCCCCCTGCCGCTGGAGGTCCGCCTCGTCCCCGGAGCGCTGAACCTGCTCGGCTGACGGGCCCCGGACTGACAGCCCAGACGCGAAAGGGCGGCCCGGACGTACCGGGCCGCCCTCTCAGCGAACGTCGTCAGTCGCGGGTGATGACGACCTTGAGAGCCTTCGTCTCGGCGGCGCGGGAGAAGGTGTCGTAGGCGTCCATCATCTGGCTGAGCTTGAAGTAGTGGGTGGCCAGCTTGTCCACCGGGAGCTTCTTCTCGGCGACGAGGTTCAGCAGCATCGACAAGGTGTTGGTGTTGACCAGACCCAGGGAGATGTTGATGTTGTGGATCCACAGGTCCTGGACAGGCAGCTCGACCGGCTTGCCGTGGACGCCGACGTTGGCGATGTTCCCGCCGGGGCGGACCATCTTCACGCAGCTGTCGAAGGTCTGCGGGATACCGACAGCCTCGATGGCCACATCCACGCCGAGCCCGTCGGTCAGGGCGAAGACCTGCTCTTTCCAGTCAGAGGCAGCAGGGTCGACGTCGTGGGTGGCGCCGAACTTGTGGGCCTCGGCACGACGGTTGGCGTCGAGGTCGAGGGCGATGACGCGGGCCGCGCCCTGCAGGCTGGCGGTCATGATGGCAGCGAGGCCGACCGGGCCGGCGCCGACGATGGCGACGATGTCACCAGGCTTGACCTGGCCGTTGAGCACGCCGATCTCGAAACCGGTGGGCAGGATGTCGGAGAGCATGATCGCGTGGGAGTCCGGCACGCCCGCAGGAACCTTGTAGACCGAGTTCTCGGCGTAGGGGACCCGCAGGTACTCGGCCTGGGTGCCGTTGATCAGGTGGCCGAAGACCCAGCCCATACCCGAGGCGCCCTCGTCACCCAGGCAGTGAGAGTAGATGCCCTTCTTGCAGAACGAGCACTTACCGCACGACTTGATGCACGAGACGATCACCCGGTCGCCGACAGCAAGGGTCGTCACCGCGTCGCCAATCTCGGTGATCGTGCCGACAGCCTCGTGCCCCAGGACCCGTCCCGGCTCGACAGTCGGTACGTCGCCTTTGAGGATGTGCAGGTCAGAACCACAAATCGTGGTGGTGTCAACCTGGATGATCACATCAGTGGGGGCCTGGATCGTCGGGTCGGGGATCTCTTCCCATGCCTTCTGACCGGGACCGTGGTACACGAGCGCCTTCATGAACATCTCCTTCGAGTGGGACCTTTGCCCTAGGGCGAGCAGGACTATCGTCCCCCTACGTAACTCCAGAGGACTTAGGACTTACGTCCCAACTTCGCCTCCAGGCTCCTGCCTGATTGTGTTACACAGTCCGTCGAGATGCCCGTAGGCTGACGGCGTGTCTGACCCGTCCCCAGCACAGCGGTACGTCGCGGCCCGCAAACGTGCACGTGCGCCGCGTCTCGCCGAGTTCGCGGCGCTGCTGGATTTCGCCCTCGACCCGTTCCAGGAGACCGCCTGCCAGGCGCTGGAGGACGGCAGGGGAGTGCTCGTCGCCGCACCGACCGGGGCGGGCAAGACTGCCGTGGGGGAGTTCGCCGTCCACCTGGGCCTGGCCGCGGGCCGCAAGACCTTCTACACCACGCCGATCAAGGCCCTGTCCAACCAGAAGTACCTGGACCTGGTCGCCCGTTACGGCACCGGCCAGGTCGGGCTGCTGACCGGGGACACCACCGTCAACGGCACGGCACCTGTGGTGGTCATGACCACCGAGGTGCTGCGCAACATGCTCTACGCCGGGTCCGACGCGCTGGACGGCCTGGGCTACGTCGTCATGGACGAGGTGCACTACCTGGCCGACCGGTCCCGCGGCGTGGTGTGGGAAGAGGTGATCATCCACCTGCCCGACGCGGTGACCCTCGTGTCGTTGTCGGCGACAGTGTCCAACGCCGAGGAGTTCGGCGACTGGTTGACAGCCGTGCGCGGAGACACCGAAGTCGTCGTGTGCGAGCACCGCCCTGTGCCGCTGGGCCAGCATGTCCTGGTCGGCCAGCGCCTGCACGACCTGTATGCCCACCACGTCGACCCGACCGATCCAGGTCCCACCCCGCCAGTCAACCCCGAGCTTGCTGGGGCACTACGGCGTATGAGCGCCCCGACCAGCCGCCAGCGCCACGACCGTCCGCCCAAAGCCGCCTCGCGGGTGACACCGACCCCGGTGATGGTCGAGGTGCTCGAACGTGCTGCGATGCTCCCGGCGATCGTCTTCGTCTTCTCCCGCGCCGGGTGCGGTGCCGCCGTCGAACGCTGCGTCGACGCGGGCCTGCGCCTGACCAGCGCCGACGAGCGCGCCCAGATCGCCGAGGTCGTCGAACGGCGTCTGGCGGTGGTCGACGCCGCCGACCTGACCGCGCTGGGCTACGACGCTTTCGCCGAAGCCCTCGCCAGGGGAGTGGCAGCCCACCACGCCGGGATGCTGCCGTTGTTCAAAGAGACGGTCGAAGAGCTGTTCGCCGCCGGGCTCGTCAAAGCCGTGTTCGCCACCGAGACCCTCGCCCTGGGTATCAACATGCCCGCCCGGTGCGTCGTGCTCGACCAGCTGGCCAAGTGGGACGGGCACCAGATCGCCGACCTGACCCCAGGCGAGTACACCCAGCTCACCGGGCGTGCAGGACGCCGCGGGATCGACACCGAAGGCCACGCGGTGGTGCTCGGGCGTCCCGGCCTGGACCCGGTGCACCTGGCCGGGCTGGCCTCACGGCGCCTGTACCCGCTGCGGTCGAGCTTCGCCCCGACGTACAACATGGCCGTCAACCTCGTCGCCCAGGTCGGTGCCGAACACGCCCGGGAAGTCCTGGAGACCTCGTTCGCCCAGCACCAGGCCGACCGGGCCGTCGTCGCCCAGGCCCGTGCCCTGCAGGCCGCCACCAAGGCCCTGGCCGAGGTCACCTCGACCATGACCTGCCACCTGGGCGATATCGTCGACTACGACGAGCTGCGGCGCGAGCTGTCTGACCTGGAAAAAGGCCGCGGCGAACGCGGCCGCGGCCCACGGGCCAGCCACGAGGCCCAGATCGCCGAGCTGCGGCGTCGTCTGCGCGCCCACGCCTGCCACCGGTGCCCCGACCGCGCCGAGCACCTGCGTCACGGGGTGCGCCGGTCCCGCCTGGCCGCCGAGCGCGACCGCCTGGCGCTGCAGATCGCAGGCCGTGCTGGCACTGTGGCCGCCCGTTTCGACACCGTGTGCGAGGTGCTCGTCGGCCTCGGCTACCTCGAAGACGGCGACGACGGGTTGCGCCCGACCGCCGCCGGGCGCTGGTTGCGCCGTATCTACACCGAACGTGACCTGGTCACCGCCCAGTGCCTGCGCCGTGGGGTGTTCACCGGCCTCGACCCGGCCCAGCTCGCCGCGGCAGTCTCTGCCCTCGTGTACCGCTCACGCCGCGACGAGGACGGCGAGCCGGCTGTCCGCGACACCCGCCTCGCCCAGGCTGTCGCCGACGCCGAACGTGCCTGGCGTACCGTCGCCGACGCCGAGTCTGCGGTGGGTCTGGACCGCAGCGCGCCACCGGACCCCGGTCTGGTCGACGCCGTCCACCGCTGGGCCCAGGGCCGCAGCCTCCCGTCGGTCCTGCGTGCTGGCCACCTCGAAGCAGGAGATTTCGTCCGGTGGGTCAAACAAGTCGTCGACCTTCTCGGCCAGCTGGCCAGCACCGCCGACGACCCGGTCATCCGCACGACCGCCCGGCGGGCCACCGACACCCTGCGCCGAGGTGTCGTTATGTACACATCTGTGTGAAACTTTGGCACACCGGCGCGAAACCTTGGCACATCCGTCTGAGACTTTCGGCGGAGGCAATCGGCGAAGCAGTGCGTATCCTGCGGTCGTGACCTCGACCTTGTACAGCAACGGTTTCGTTCACTCTTCGGCGGACCCTTTTGCCGAAGCGCTGCTCGTCGACGACGGGACAGTGGTGTGGCTGGGGACTGACGACTCCGCCGAGACTGTCCTCGACCAGGTCGACGAGGTGGTGGACCTGGACGGGGCGATCATCACACCCGCGTTCGTCGATGCTCATATCGACCTGCTGGCCACCGGGATGGCAATGTCGCGGACCAGCCCGGACCAAACCCTGGACGACACCGAGAGGCTCTCTCTGTGCCGTCGTGCGCTGCGGTACGCCGCGTCCCACGGGGTGGCGGCAGTGCACGACATGGCCAGCCCTGTCCACGACACCTGCACACGGCTCCAAGAGCTGGTCGAGGCCACAGCGACCCCGGGGTCCGACCTGCCGCTGGTGGTGGGCTTCTGGGGCCAGCTGTGCGAGGACGCCGCCGCCGCAGCCGACCTGAGAGCCCAGGCTCCCTCGGTGCGCGGGGTGTGGGCTGCGGTCGACGGACCGTTCTCCAGCCACACCGCCTGGTTGCACGAGCCATATGCGGACCAACCGACCTGCGGTGAACCCCTGGTCACCGCCGAGCAGGTGGCCGCTCATGTCGCTGCAGCGACCAACGCAGGGCTCCAAGCAAGCCTGTGGGCCGTCGGCGACGCCGCCGTGGACGAGGTGCTGCTCGGGGTGCGCCAGGCAGCAGACCTTCTCGGTGCGTCGCCAGTCGTCGGCGCCCGGCACCGTGTCGAACACCTGGGCCTGGCCGACGAAGAGGCCCTGTCGCAGATGGCGTCGCTCGGCCTGACCGCCAGCGTCCAACCGTCGTGCGAGGCCGCGTGGGGCTATGTGGCCGCAGTCCTGGTGGGCGAACGGGCAGACAGGTTGTACCCCCTGGCAGACCTGGCCCGCGCGGGCGTGCCGACAGGTTTCGGCTCCGCGTCGCCGCTGGCGCCGATCGACCCGTGGATCGGGGTGCGCTCAGCTTTCACCCACCACCAGAGCGCCCAACGGGTCTCAGCACGCGCGGCGTTCCGGTCGGCCACCCGCGGTGGGTGGCGTCTGTCCGGGGCTGACTGGACAGGTGCTGGCGAGCTGCGTGTGGGGGCTCCAGCACACCTGGCCATATGGCGTGCCGACGAGCTCGTCGTGCAGAGCGCAGACGGCCGTCTCAGCGCATGGAGTGCAGATGCTAGAGCCGGGACGCCGATGCTGCCATCGCTGGCACCCAACGCCACGCCGCCGGTGTGCTTGCGAACCGTCCGATCAGGGATAACCCTCTACGACACCTTCGAGTAGAGGCTCGACACGCGAGAAACACGCCGGGGAAATCGCACACTTGAATCCTGCCTCGCGGGCTCTGACCAGCCGAGGGACCTAGGACCAGCGCCTTCACACACTTGCGTCGTGGGTTGGCTTGAGTAGGTTTCTTCCTGGTCGCACTGGTGGCCGGGGGAGCCCGCGGCGGCGATCCCGTGCCGGCTGACCGGTCGGAGCCCTGACCGGCCCCGCGTGCTCATCAGAGAACGCCTGGACGACTCCAGGCGGTACGAAGGGCGCGCGGGTCGGTCGGCCGCCTGGCACACCACCAGCCGACCGCCGTGGCCTACCCTGCATCCGCCCGTGGCGTACCCTGCACAGGTGCCGACCAGCCCTCCACCACCGCGCTGGGCTTTGCCGGTCTCCCGGGCTTCGCCGGTCCCACAGGCTTTGTCGGTCCCACAGGCTTTGTCGGTCCCACAGTGGTCGCGGCCTTGGTCGCTGGTCCTGGTTCTGGGCGGCGGAGCGGCCGCAGCCCTGTCCTTCCCAAACACCAACCTGTGGCCTGGCGCCGCGTTGGGTGTCGCCATGGTCTACCTGGCGTGGCGCGGGGGGTCGGCGCGCTGGAACACCCTGCTCGGGTTCGTGTGGGGCCTGGTGCTCCACCTTCCGCTGCTGTGGTGGGTCTCCATACCAGTCGGCCCTGTGCCGTGGGTCGCGCTGTGCACCCTCATGGCCGCCTTCCAGGCCGCGACTGGCGCTGTGTGGACCTGGTGGCAGCGGTGGTGCCCACGACGTGCAGCCCGGTGGGTCAACCCGTTGGCTCTGGCCACGTTGTGGGTCGCTGCCGAACACCTACGCTCGACGTGGCCGTTCGGCGGGTTCCCGTGGGGGCGCCTGGCGTTCTCCCAGACCAGTTCACCGCTGCTGCCTCTGGCCTGGGTCGCTGGTGCGCCTTTGGTCACTGGGCTCGTCGTGCTCACTGGTGCGCTGGCCGCCGAAGCTGGCCTCGCGCTGCGCCACCGTGCCCGCCTCGCCGCTGCGGTGGCAGCAGCGGCGGCGGTGCTGCCGGTCGCCGCTGGGCTCGTCGTGGGTGCGGTGGCACTGCCGTCACCGACCGCGGCCGAGACCGGCTCCCTGCGTGTCGGGGCCGTCCAGGGCAACGTCCCAGGGCAGGGTCTGGACGCCTTCGGAGAACGCTGGCAGGTTCTCACCAACCACGTGGACGGCACTGTGGCCCTGCTGGACCAGGTCGAGCCCGGAGAGCTCGACCTGGTGCTGTGGCCCGAGAACGGCACCGACGTCGACCCACAGGCCGACCCTGCCGCCGCCAGGCTCATCGATGACGCCGCCTTGGCCGTGGGTGCACCCATGCTCGTGGGGACCATGCGGTACGCCGAAGACGGCCGGTACAACACCACTGTGGTGTGGCAGCCCGGCGTGGGTGTCGTCGACGACTACTCCAAACAGCACCCGGCACCGTTCGCCGAGTACATCCCCCTGCGCAGCTTCGTACGGCCGTTCTCCTCGGCGGTGGACCTCGTGCACTCCGACATGCTGCCGGGGACCGAACCGGGCGTCGTGCACGTGGCCACACCCCGGCTAGGACGTGACGTGGGGGTCGGGGTGGTGATCTGCTTCGAGGTCGCCTACGACGACCTGGTCGCCGGGGCGGTCGACGCCGGGGGAGAGGTGCTCGTCGTGCAGACCAACAACGCCAACTTCGGGTGGACGTCGGAGTCCACCCAACAGCTGGCGATGACCCGGTTCCGTGCGGTCGAGCACGGCCGCGCCGCGGTGCAGGTCTCCACGGTGGGGGTCAGCGGTGTCATCACCCCCGACGGCACCGTCGTGGCCAGCACAGACCTGTTCACCGCCGACCAGCTCGTCGCCACGTTGCCGCTGCGCACCTCGACCACCCCGGCGACCCGGCTCGGACCGTGGCCCGCACGTGCCGCGAGCGCGGTTACCCTGGTCGCGTTGGTGGTGCTCGCCGCCAGCGCCGTCGGCCGACGCGCCAAGGCCCGACGGCGTCGTAGCGACGACGTGGGCGCAGGAGAACCCGTGACCCCAGGACGTGTCCTCGTCGTCATCCCGACCTACGAAGAGTCGCAGACCATCGCCACCGCGCTGGCTGGCCTGGCCGAGCACGTACCCGGGGCGGACGTGCTGGTCGTGGACGACGGGTCGCCGGACGGCACTGCCGACCTGGTCGAGCAGATCGCCGCTGACGAGCCCGCCGGTCGGCAGGTGACCGTCATGCGCCGTACCGGGAAGATGGGCCTGGGTACCGCGTACCTCGCCGGTTTCGCCTGGGCGCTCGAACGTGGGTACGACACTGTTGTGGAGATGGACGCTGACGGTTCGCACCGCGCCGAGGACTTGCCGTCGTTGCTGGCCACCGACGCCGACCTGGTCATCGGTTCGCGCTGGACACGCGGGGGACAGGTCGTCAACTGGCCCAAGCACCGCGAGGTCCTGTCCCGCGGAGCCAACCTGTACACGCGGGTGATGCTGGGCATGGGTGTCAAGGACTCCACAGCCGGGTTCCGCGCCTACAGCGCTGACCTGCTACGACGCCTTCCGCTGGACGAAGTCGTCTCCGCCGGCTACTGCTTCCAGATCGATATGACCTGGCGAGCCCACCAGGCAGGGGCACGTATCGCCGAAGTCCCGGTCGTGTTCGTCGAACGCACCGCCGGGGCGTCGAAGATGAGCCAGGGGATCATCACCGAGGCGCTGTTCTCCGTGGCCCGCTGGACCGTGGCCCACCGGACCCGCCAGATCGCAGGCCTGTTCCGTCATCGTCGGAGCCAGGCACCAGCCGGGCTCGTCGAGGAACCCGTGGACTCCTAGGCGCTGCGCCGCAGCTTGCCCGACCGAAGCAGGTCCAGGCGCTCGTCCAGCAGCTCTTCGAGCTCGCCGACCGTCCGGCGCTCCAGCAGCATGTCCCAGTGCGTGCGCACAGGCCGTCCAGACTTCTCCTCAGGGGCGTCAGCGTCGCGCAGCAGCGCCAAAGACCCGCAGCGGCACTCCCAGGTCACAGGAGGGTCAGCCTCGGCTGAGAACGGCAGGACGACCGTGTGGCCGTTGTCGCAGTCGTAGTGGGCCTGCAACCGTGGTGCAAAGTCGACGCCGTCGTCAGTCTCCAGGCTGTTGGAGCCAATACGCATCCCGCGCAACGACCGGTTCGCCATCGCAGCCTCCTGTTGGTTACAAGTCCGTCAGGTAGTGAACGGCGCACCGCCACCGCCTGTTCCATCGTCACGTGAAGGTTCGGTGTGCGCTGCGGGACCTCGAGCCACCCGCGACAGTACCGCCTGCCACCCAGACGGCCGAGCTGCGAGGGCTAGCCGCCCGAGGTCGGACCAGTCACGAGCCTGGCTGCGATCCAGACGTACGCGGAGAGGTGGGCACAGCGTGCGTCAATATTGTCATACTATATTGGTGTGGCGATCGAATACACTGAGAGTGCCGACAGGCACGACGTTCCGCACGGGGACATCGAGTACGTCCTGTACCACCCGATCAACAAGCAGCGCACGGAAGGACGCCCCGAAGACGTGACGTACATGTTCGTTGGCCGCCCGCACGCACAGGCGCACCGCTTCCTCGAGGTCGGTGCCGCCATGCGGCCTGACGGACGACTCGAGGTGTTCCACGCGATGGAGCTGACGGACATGTGGCGCTGGCTCCTGTATGCCCCCGGGCATGTCGAATGGGAGGAAGAACGATGACCCAGGACAACTGGCCGCCCCTCACTGATGCGACGACTGACGACGAGCTCGACGCTCTTGCCACCGAAGGACTGCTGCGGCCCATCGGCGAACCTGAAGGAGGCGGCACCCTGCGGGACGAGGACGAGCTGCGTGCCGTCTTCGCCGGCCGACCGGCGCTCGGCCACACCCATGCCACCGGTCGTGGCCCCTCGGCCCGCCGCCAGGTCCGGCTTCCCGAGAGCACGAACGCCGCGCTCGACGCCTACGCAGCCCATACCAACACGACCCCCAGCGCGGTCATCCGCGACGCCCTGACCGAGTACCTCGCCACCCACAAGGCCGGATGATCGGCATTCTCGGCGAGAAGCTCTCCACAGACAGCTGCGGACGCCAGGCTCGCCGACTCCCCTGGCTCCTACTATCAAAGTCCGATAAGGAACCTTATGACATATCGCGGATCGGACGGCGCTACTGCTCCGGGATCTCGTAGACGTAGCGCTCCTCCACCCGGTCGTCGTCGCGTGGGGAACGTTGGCGCTCACCGGTGCGTTCGAAACCGGCTCGGACGAACAGGTCGATGGCTGGCTCGTTCTCGTCGCGGACCCACAGCGACAAGGTTCGGGCACCTTCTTCGGCGGCTGCGGTGCGCACGGTGTCGACCAGCGCCCAGCCGATACCGGCGCGGCGTGCTTCTGGGGCGACCCACAGGCCGATGATATGCCGGTCGTCCACCGGTGAGGCTGGTTCGGAGATCATGGTCACGATCCCCACAGCCTCACCCTCGACCGCCAACCAGGTCGGTGTGGAGCGCAGGCGCATCTGCCAGTGCTTGGGTCCGAACCGTTCTTCGCGTGACACCCCGGCCCCGAGGGTCTGGCCGTCCTCGCGGAGCGCACGCAGACGTATGCCGCGCACCAGCTCCCAGTCACGCTCACCGACTCTGACGATCCGCACCGCTGCCCTCTCCCAGCTGGACTTCGCCAGCGTCGACTATATCAACATCGCACAGACGTTCGATCCACTGGAGCGCCAGCGCGGCGCCACGCTGCGACGCCAGGGCGTCGTGGATCGGCACCACAGTGGTGGGACGGACCCGCCGCACCCAGTCCACCACGTCGGCGATCCGTAACCACGGTCCGCTCACCGGGACGAACGCCAGCTCTACCTGGACACCGTCAGGCACCGTCACGTAGGCGTCACCAGGGTGCAGCACCCGGTCGTCGATGAGGTACCCGACGTTGGCGAAGCGGGGCGCGTCGGGGTGGACCAGCTCGTGCCACTCCCCCAGCACCCGCACCCGAACACCTGCTGGGGTGACCAGGTCGCCGTCAGCCACCGGGTGCAACCGGTCAGCTCCAGCCCCGGCCGCTGCGAGCAGGTCCACGACAGGCGCTGGTCCCCACACCGGCAGGCCTGAGGCGACGACTGCGTCGACGTCGAGGTGATCGGGGTGCTCGTGGGTGGCCAGGACCGCGTCAGCCCCGTCCAGGGCTAGCGAGACCTGCGACCACGCACCAGGGTCGACCACGAGCTGACCGGCGGCGTGGACGACCACGCACGAATGACCATGACGTTCGACCCTCATCTGCACCCCCCTATCATGCCGTCAACCGTCCAACCTGTGCTCACAGCCACGTCGTCGCTGGTGCACAGGAGGCCGTCAGGCGGTGGCTGAGCTCTCAGGTTCGTGTCCGACGACAGTCACGGCTAGCGTTGTACTGTGCTAGTGCTCGCAGTGACAAGTCTCAAAGGTGGAGTCGGCAAGACCTCGGTCACTCTCGGCCTGGCGTCGGCGGCGCTGGAGTACGGGCTGACCACACTGGTCGTGGACATGGACCCCCAGGGCGACGCGACGATGGCGTTGCAGCCCATGCCCGCAGCAGCCGCTGTGGCAGACGTGCTCGCCGACCCGACGCCCACGACCGTCCACGCCGCGATCTCTGCTTCGACGTGGGTCGATGCTGGTCTGGACGTGATCATCGGGACCGAACGGTCGATCGAGCACGACAAACCCGGCGAGCATATCGGCAACCTGCGCACAGCCCTGGGCACCACCTCTGGCTACGACATGGCCATCATCGACTGCCCTCCCTCGCTGGGCGCGCTGACACGCACCGGCCTCACCGCCGCGGACCGTGCTCTCGTCGTCACCGAACCGGGGCTGTTCGCCGTCATGGCTGTCGCCCGGGCCCTGCGCACGATCGACGAGCTGCGCCGCGAACAGGCCCCCACCCTCCAGCCCCTGGGTATCGTCGTGAACCGCGTCCGCTCCCGTTCCACCGAGCAGACCTACCGCCTGGCCGAGCTGGACCAGATGTACGGCCCCCTCGTCCTGAGCCCCACGATCCCCGAACGCGCCGCCCTCCAACAAGCCCAGGGCGCCGCCCGCCCCATCCACGCCTGGCCCGGAAACCCCGCCCACGAGCTGTCCACCGCCTTCGACACCCTCCTCGAACGCGCCCTGCGCACCACCCGCAGAGAAGCCGCCTAGCAACAACAGCCAACGAGCACCAGTAGTCTCAGGGGCATGGCACTGAACTGGACGCAGATGGCCGAGGAGATGGTCGAGGGGGCCGCCGCCTCAATCACGCAGACACTTGCTGACCACTCCGACACCGAGTTTGTCGCCGCTGCTCTGCACAAGCCCTACACGGACCGGGTCGGCGTGATCGAAATCGGGGGCCTGGCCCTTCTTTCCAAAGACGAGCAAGAAGACCTGGGCGAGGATGTATGGCTCGCGATCGAATGGGAGAACCAGGTCGACCACTGGATGCCTGAAGACCGCTGGGAGCACTGGGAGTCCCAGCTCAGTGACGAGGATGTCACCACCCTTCATGTCAACTGGGAGAGCCCCACCTACGACCACCTCATGGACGTTATGGTCGACGTCGCGAAACGGTCCCGGCAGCGGCTGGAGGACAACGGCACCACCGGTCCCGATTTCGTCATTGTCGTCATGGCTAGCGATGACGACTACCAGGTCGCAACGGCCTGCCTACGCCCAGGCGAAGGCACACGCTGGTTCCCGTATGAGGCCGCCATCTACGACAGGCTCGCCCAGATCAAGGAGTTGCCTGTCCTCGACCGCGTCGAGCAGTACTGCACGATCCTCAAACGCGACGACGCCAGGTTCCTCGAGGATGCGGCGCATGGTCTGGTCGATGCCGAAGAGGACGCGATCGGTGCCCTTGTGCCACTGCTGGGCGACAAGCGCACCAGGTGGACAGCAGCAAAGTTGCTCGCCGACATCGCAATACCCGCCCCCACAGTGATAGAAGGCCTAACCCAGACCTTGGCGACGACAAAGCGTGACCCAGCCGGTTCGGCATGGGTGGGCAGAGCGTTGGTCCGGCTGGGCCGAACCGACATTGTGCTGGCGAGCAACCTCCCAGCCGATGACATCACCTCGGCGGTCACGGCTCCATACACATCGTTCGTCAACGAGGCTCGCACCAAGACGCCATTGGACTACGGGCTTCTTACCGAGGTGCTCGACACCCACCCCGAGTGGGCGACAGCCATTGCCGACGAACTGAGGCCTGGGAGCGGTTACCGCACCATCAGCCCGGAGGACATACCTGAAGCCATCCGCGGCATGGCTTCTGCCTATCCCGTGATCCGTTGGCATGCTGTGAGCGTCATCGACCGCAGCCAGCAGGGTCAGGCCGCCGACGCCGCCCTGGACACTATCGTCAGTCTGGTCCGCGACGATCCTGACCCGACAGTGCGCCGACTAGCCCTGCTCAGTCTCAACGACTGGTACCACCTGCGCCTCTACGTCCACACCGACACTGTCCGTGCCGCAACCGACGACCCCGACACCGCCGTCCGCGGCACCGCCACTTACATCCTCCAGTCCCTGTGACCCCTCCCCCACGGCATCGTTCAGAAATCACGAACCCATTCACCATGGTGACTTGGATTCATAGTCGTTGCACCAGCGTGGTGAGGAGGTCAAGGTGGCACGTGGTGTGGCGATGGGTGCAGATGTGCGCGAGCGGGTGGTGGCTTTGGTGCTTGCCGGTTCGTCGATGAGGGCGGCGGCGCGGGAGGTTGGGGTCCCTGCCAGCTCGGTGCGTCCGTGGGTGGTGGCGGCGGTGGACAGGCCGTTCGCCCCTGGTGCGCGTGGTGGGCTGGTCGAGCCGTTGGGTCCCCCGCGGGTCAAGCAGGGCAGGTTCCTCGACGGTGAGGACCGTGCGGTCATCCAGGCCGGGCTGGCCCAGGGGCTGTCGCTGGCTGCGGTTGGGCGGCTGGTCGGCCGTGACAGGTCAGTGGTCTCCAGGGAGGTGGCCCGTAACCGTGGGCCTGACGGGGTGTACCGCTCGGGGTGGGCCCAGCGGGCCGCGGCGGCGCGACGGGCCCGGCCCAAGACGCCCAAGCTGGTCGCGAACCCGGCGTTGGCCGCCCAGGTCACCGGGTGGTTGGACCAGGGTTGGTCGCCGGGCCTGGTCGCCAAGGTGCTGGCGCGCGACCACGGCGACGACCAGACTTGGCAGGTGAGCCACGAGACGATCTACCAGGCCCTGTACGTGCAGGCCCGCGGCGGGCTGCGCAAGGACCTGGCCCGGCGGTTGCCGACCGGGCGCACCGCCCGCAAGCACCGGGCCACGACCCGCCCACGCGGCAACGCCGCGGCCCTGGCCGGGGCGTTGACGATCAGCCAGCGCCCGCCCACGGTCGCCGACCGGGCAGTGCCTGGGCACTGGGAAGGAGACCTGATCGTCGGGGCCGGACACCGCTCGGCGATCGGGACCCTCGTGGAGCGAACCACCCGGTTCGTGGTCTTGCTGCACCTGCCGGCCCACAACGCCGAGGCCGTCGCCAAGGCGATGATCTGCCAGATGAGCGACCTGCCAGCCCACCTACGCCGGTCGGTGACCTGGGACCGCGGCTGGGAGATGGCCTCCTGGAAACACATCCAGCTGCAGCTGCGCGCACCGGTCTACTTCGCCGACCCCCACAGCCCCTGGCAACGCGGCACCAACGAGAACACCAACCGGCTGCTGCGCTTCTGGTTCCCCAAAGGCACCGACCTGTCGGTGTGGACCCCCGAACAGATCCGCCACGTCCAAGACACCCTCAACGCCCGCCCCCGCCCCACACTCGGCCTACGCACCCCCGCCCAAGCACTCAACGACTACCTCACCAGCAATGATGCAACCACCGCTTGACTCTGCCTGAACGGGTTCGTGATTTCTGAACGATGCCGTAGATCGGGACGGGTGTCTCAGCCAGCGGAGCGTTGGCGGCGGCGTTCGGCCAGCTCGTCACGCAGGGGGGTGGTCTCGTCGATGGGCTGGTAGGGAGCGTCGACCCGGCACTATGAGTTGCATGTTGTATCTGTTGTGGCGCATAATTGAGTGGTGCTGATCGACTGGACCGCCGAGTTCGAGAGCTGGTTCGACGCTCTCGAAGACCGTGCCGGGACCGACCCCGACGCGGGGCAGGTCTACAGGCTGGTCCTGCGGCAGCTGGAGTACCTCGCAGAACTGACCGCAGCGCCGTCGCAAGACACGGTGACGCTCAAGCGGGTGCGCCAGTCGCGCACGCACACTGTGTGGCGGCTCGCCCACCCGTACCGGCCGGGGGTAGCGGTGCGGACCATCGTGTGGTTCCCCGACGACATCCACGCGGTCATCGCGCTGTTCGCCAACAACAAGGCGCAGATGGGCGACGTTTTCTATTCCACGGTCGGGACCCGGGCCGACCAGGCGATCGACCGGTACCGCCGCCAGGTCGCCTCTGAGACGAACGAGAAGAACCAGGAGGAGACATGACCGACCACCTGCCAGGGTTCACCCCCCGCAACGAGCGCATCAAGGCCACGCTCGCCGCCGACCCCGAGCTCGCCGCCGACGTGGCCGCCGGCGTCGCCGAGATGCACGCGGCCGACCGTGCCCACGCCATGAGCCTGGCCACGATCCGCAAGGCCGCCGAGCTCACCCAGGTCGAGCTCGCCCAGCGGCTCGGCGTCACCCAGGGCCAGGTCTCCCGCATCGAGAACCAGCGCGACGCCCTGCTGTCCACCCTCGTTGACTACCTTACCGCAGCCGGCATGCAAGACATCGCCCTGACCGGGACCGTCGCCGGGCAGCACGTCCACGTCGACCTCACCAACGCCGCCTGAACAGCCCACGGCTGAACCCTCCCCCACACGACCAGAAATTGCCGGTTCGTCCGACACGGTGAACGAACCCATGGTTTTGCGGTGTGTCGTGGATGGACGGCTGTATCAACCGGCAGAGCGCTGGCGGCGGCGTTCGGCGAGCTCGTCACGCAGGGGGGTGGTCTCGTCGATGGGCTGGTGCTCGACGGGTTGTTCGGTGGGGAGGGTCGACAGGGTGCCTTCGACTTCGCGCCAGACGCGGCCGACGGCGATACCGAAGACGCCCTGGCCGCCTTGGACGAGGTCGATGACCTCGTCGGTGGAGGTGCACTCGTAGACCGAGGCGCCGTCGGACATCAAGGTGATCTGGGCCAGGTCTTCGATACCGCGTTCGCGCAGGTGGGCCACAGCGGTGCGTATCTGCTGCAGGGAGACGCCCGTGTTCAGCAGGCGTTTGACGACTTTGAGCACCAGGACGTCGCGGAACGAGTACAGGCGTTGGGTGCCTGAGCCGGACGCGGAGCGGACCGACGGTTCGACCAGGCCGGTGCGGGCCCAGTAGTCGAGCTGGCGGTAGGTGATCCCGGCGGCACGGCACGCAGTGGGGCCGCGGTACCCGGCTCGGTCGTCAAGCTCGGGCAGGTCGTCGGTGAACAACAGGCCCTGCGCACCAGCCGTGACCTCGCGGGCTGGCACCTCTCGTGCTGGCACCGCAGGGACGGGCTTGGTCTGCTCGTTTCTGCTCACCGGTCGCCTCCTCGTCTATCCCTTACGCTAGGGGTCGGGCAGCGCTGGTGCAACGAACACCGGCGGGCGTGTCGCGCACTTCATGTCTCACGTTCAACCAGAGGTCGATACTCACTCTTCGTGTGGGCTCTGGTCCGGTGCTGTGTCGAAGTCGGCTGCCTTGACGTCCTCGAGGAACTCACGGAACTCTTCCAGGTCGTCCTGGGCGGAGCTGACCTGCACCGTCACCCCAGCGGTGTGCAAGACCCCCGAGGCACACAGGATCGGGCAACGGGCACGCAGCGCCAAGGCGATAGCGTCCGAGGCGCGCGAGTCCACACGGGTACCGTCGGCGAAGACCAGCTCAGCGAAGAAAACTCCGTGCTCCAATCGGACGATCTCCACACGCTCCACCCGTGCCCCCAGGGTGTCGATCACCGACCGCAGCAGGTCGTGGGTCATGGGCCGCGGCGGGACAAGGCCAGCCTGGGCTGCGGCGATGGCCGCGGCCTCTGACCGGCCGACGAGGATGGGAACGAGAAGACCAGCCACGCCGTCGAGCAGCAGGACGACCGTCTCGTCGTCCGCCGCACGGACCCCTACGAGCTGGACCGGTACCCACGCCTGGCTGGTCATAGCCTCCACGCTACGCGTGCCGCCGCTGTCACGCGCGGTGCGGCCAAAACCCGTCGGCGTGCCGTCTGCCTGGATCCACCGCGTTTCACCATGGTGAGCCTCACCAGGCAGCTGCGGTGGCACGGCGGTGCGGTGAGGGCGGGCTGGTCAGTGACAACACCGTCAGCGCAGGCCTGGCGACGTGCGCCAGGGGCCCGAGGCGGTGGTTCCAGGCTCAGGCCAGGTGGGCGACAGCCGAACGCAGCAACGCGGTGTGCATCTGGGCGCACAGCTCGCCGATCTCGGCGGCCAGGCTCCCAGCCTGGGCGGTTCCCGCGTTGACCTTCTGCTCGCGCAACGGCGCCACGACCTGCTCGATGAGGTCGAGCTGGCGGTCGGCGGAGGTGCGGAACGCCCGCAGGTGGCGCGGGTCGATCCCGTGCTGGGCCAAGCGTACGGCGGCGTGGACGACCTCCAGGTCACCGGCTTCGAAGATCCCGCGGGGCCCTGGCCGCAGCACACCAGCATCGACGAGGTCAGCCACGAAAGAGTCGGGCACCCCTGCATCAGCGGCCAGGGTGCCGACCGACCAACGCTGGCGGGTCGCCGCGACCCCGTCGCGTGTGGCCAGCCGGGCCCGCGGCACCGGTTCGGTGGTCTGCCCGGCGTCCAGGGCGGCGAGCTGTTCGCCGATCACTTTCAACGGCAGGTAGCGGTCACGTTGCTGGCGCAGGACGTAGCGCACACGTTCGACGTCTGCCGGGGAGTACTTGCGGTAGCCCGCGGGAGTGCGTTCGGGGAGCACCAGACCCTGGTCTTCCAAGAACCGCAGGCGCGAGGGCGACATAGTCGGGAACTCCACATGCAGCGCCGCCAGGGCGTCGGAGATCCGCATGGTGGCTCGCCGAGAGATGCCGTGGGGCCACAGCCCCGGCTCGTCGTCGGGCACCGCAGGAACCGTGACCACAGGGCCCGGGGGCGCAGCAGCGGGGTGTGAGACCCGTCGCGGCTCAGCACTCACCCGGTCGCCTCCCGCGCCGGGCTGGGGTGGAACGTCATGCGGAACTTGCCGATCTGGACCTCGTCACCGCCACGCAGCAGGTGTTGCTTCTCGATCCTCTCCCGGTTCACGTAGGTGCCGTTGAGGGAACCGACGTCGCTGACGGTGAACGACGTGTCCTCACGGACGAACTCTGCGTGCCGGCGCGAGACTGTGACGTCGTCGAGGAAGATGTCCGACGATGTGGACCGTCCGGCCACCGTGGCGTCCCCGTCGAGCAGGAACCGCGCCCCCGCGCTCGGGCCATGGTGCAGGATCAGCAGCGCTGAGGTCGGCGGCAGCGCCTGCACTGCTGCGGCCTCGTCAGCGGACAACCTCACTGGTGGCAGCCCGTCAGACTCCGCCGGCTCGATGCCTGCGTAGTTGATCGTGGTGTCAGGCTCACTCGTCCTGTAGTCGGGCAGTTCCATGTCACCTCCTGGGTCGTGGTCCGTGCATCGTCCCTAGCCTATTGCCCCGGGGGGCCAAGACAACAACGTACCGCGTTGGGGCAGGTCTCGACCGGGACCCGGCTCAGCTCTTGGCCTCGGGCACGGGCGTGGCAAACAGCGGTTCGGGCGGAGTGAGGGTCGCGGTGATGCTCACCTGCTGGACCTGGACGACGTCGAGCTGTCCCCCGTCGCGCGAGACCGCGGCGGCAGCCCCGCCAGGGATCTGCAGGGCTGTGGCCATCGTCGCGGGGTCGCCGATCACCGACCACGTGTACGGGGCGCGCAGGCGCTGGTCGTCGACCGTGACGGACCCGGCAGACCCGGTGAAAGCAGTGCTGGCCACCACACGCACATCGTTGACCGACACTGCCTCCGCCCCGGCGTTGCGCAGCTCTTCGAGCAGGTTGAGCAAGGTGGTCGGGCGCACGGTGCCGGACGGGTCGTCGACAGTCACCACGACACCAGGCCCGACGGCGGGCAGGCGTCCGGCGAGGATCCCCTGCACCAGGGCGTTGCGCTCAGCAGCAGCCAAGGCCGCAGCACGGGTGTCCGAGCTCGAGACCAGGGCGTCGCGCTCAGCCTCCAGGTCTGCGGCCTCCTGGGTCAGTGCGTCAGCCCGCTGTGCCGCAGCGTCGGCGATCCGGACCAGCTCGGCCTGGCTCAGCCCCGTCAGGTCCGCCTCGGAGGTCTGGTGGACCTGCACGACCACAGCGAACCCGAGCACAGCGCACAACGCTGCGATCACCAGCTGGTTGGAGCCCTTGCGGGGAACCAGCAGCAGCTTGACCGCCGCCCAGCCGGTCGGGCCCTCGCGGCTGGGACGGTGGATGTCGCGCCGCGACGTCTGCGGCCCCTGGTCCGCTGGGTCCTCCAGGTCGAGGTCCTCGTCAGGCCCGCCTTCGAGACCTGGGTCGCTGAGGCTGGGCACGGCCCCCTCGTCCGCAGAACCAGGCTCAGGTGGTCCGGCCAGAGCGTCAGGAGCGTCGTCGTGGTGGTCCATGGTCATGCCTTGAAGATATGGCGCCGGATAGCGGCGGTGTTGGAGAAGATACGGATCCCCAGGACGACCACCACAGCGGTCGACAGCTGCGAACCCACCCCGAGCTGGTCGCCGAGGAAGACCAGCAGCGCTGCGACCACGACGTTGGACAGGAACGAGATGACGAACACCCGGTCGTCGAAGATCCCGTCCAGCCGGGCGCGGACCCCGCCGAACAGCGCGTCGATCGCTGCCACGACAGCGATCGGCAGGTACGGGCGCAGCTCGACCGGCACGTCAGGCTGGAACAGCAGGCCGAGCACCACCCCGGCCAGCAGACCGATCAGGGGGATCATGGCCCACCCTCCTGTGACTGTCGGGGATCGACTGCGTACCGCAATGAAACCTGCCCGGTGCCCGGCAACGACAGGTCGTCGCTGATGGAGACCTGCACCCCGATACCGTACGTACCCGACAGGACCGTCAGGTGCTGACCCGCCGACGAGGTGGCAAGCGCGTTGGAGAGCACATCGGGGTCGCCAACCGCTCTCACGGTGTATGGGCTGGTCAGGCTCTGGAGGTCGACCAGGACCGTCGAACCTGCCGAACGTATCGGAGTGAGGCTGGTCAGGCGCACGTCGTTGACCGTCACGGCTTCGGCTCCGGCTGCCCACAGGCCGTTGACCACCACACGCAGGTCCACGTCGTGCACCCTGTTGGACGGGTCAGACATGTTCTCAGCGTCGGCGAGCACCACCTGCACCCCCGGACCGGTCACCGGCACCACACCCGAACGCGCCTGGTCCTGGCGCAGACGGGCCAGCAGGGCCGGGTCTTCTTCGGCCAGTGCTACGGCCTGCAGCTCGGCGAGCTCGGCGCTCGTCGTACGGATCGTCGTACGGGCGTCGGCGGCACGTTGCTGCTGGGTAGCGATCTCGGCTTCGAGCAGGGTCCGGGCACGGACCGCTCCCGGTTCAGGCCTGCGCAGGTCGACGGCTGCGGCTGTCAGGGCAAGGCCCGCCAGCACCGCGAGCACCAAGCTCACCCCTCGGCGCACAGGCGGGGCCGGGGGCGCACCAGCGCGGCGACGGCGCGCTGCCTCCTGGTAACCGGGGTCCAGGGGCTTGCGGTACACCTCTTCCAGCAGCGTCATCGACTCTGACAGCCCAGGTGGCAGCACATGCCTGCTCATGGCGCACCCCCGCGCAAGACCTGCCGTGCCTGGACCAGGTAGAACACCCCCGACGTCCAGTACAGCGCGACCCCCCACAGCGCCGTCGCCCACCCCAGCGCCGTGACCAGCACAGGCAGCGCCGCGGGACCGCCAGAGACCAGGTCGGCGAGCAGCAGCAGCGGGAACGCGTACAGCAGCATGAGTGTGGCGGTCTTGCCCGCCAGGTGCACCGGCAACGGCTCCCACCCTGCGCGCACCACCACCAGCTGGACGACACCCAGGGCCACGTCGCGGGCCACCAGGACCGCGACCAGCCACCACGGCACCACACCACGCCACGCCAGCGCCACGATCGTCACCAGGACGAACAGCCGGTCCGCCGCCGGGTCCAGGACCTGGCCGAGCTTGGAGACCTGCCCCAGCCGCCGTGCGAGGACCCCGTCCAGCCAGTCGCTGGCCCCTGACACCCCCAGCACCACCAACGCTGCCACGTCCTGGCGCCGGGCCAGCAGCACCGCGAACACCGGGACCAGCACCAAACGTGCGGCCGAGATCGCGTTGGGCACTGTGAGCACCCGGTCGGTCGTGACGTCCACTGGCCCTCCTCGCGACGATCATAAGACGTCGTGCTGACGGTGCCAGGTGGGCTGGCGGGACGCCTGTGGCGCCTGCCGGGGTAAGATGAGGCACCCGGAGCTTGTCGCACCGGTCTGCTCGACGTCCATGTCGGCTCGCCGATCCCCGGCACTGCCGCCGCCCACGTCCTGTTCGTGCGACCGCCTGACGCCACCCGGTGCTCGGTCAGGGCTCCCCCACGCGATCGGTCCGCACGTGCCTACTGACATGCCCTCCTACGACGGTGGGTTCGACGACCTCGGGTTGCCGGACGTCCTGGTCGACGCTACCGCACGTCTGGGTTTCACCACCCCCACACCTATCCAGGCCGCGGCGGTGCCCCTGCTGCTGGACGGCCACGACCTGGTCGGGGTCGCAGGGACCGGGACCGGCAAGACCGCCGCGTTCGGCCTGCCGCTGCTGGCCACGGTCGACCCGCAGCTCGAAGCGGTCCAGGCGCTGGTGCTGGCCCCCACCCGTGAGCTCGCGCTGCAGGTGGCCGGGGCCCTGGCCTCGTTCGCTGCGCAGCTCGACGGGCTGCAGGTCGTGGCCGTGTACGGCGGTGCGCCTTATCTGCCGCAAAAACGTGCTCTGGCAGGCGGGGCGCAGGTCGTCGTCGGAACCCCAGGACGGGTGATCGACCACCTCGAACGCGGGACGCTGCGCCTGGACCAGGTGCGTTACCTCGTGCTCGACGAGGCTGACGAGATGCTCGCCATGGGTTTCGCCGAAGATGTCGACAAGGTCGTCACCGCTGCGTCGTCGAGCCGCCAGACCGCCTTGTTCTCCGCGACCATGCCGCCAGCGATCCAGGCTGTGGCCGCCAAACACCTGACCGACCCGGTCAAGGTAGACGTCGGCGGCAAGGTCGGGACCACCACCGAGACCACGCACCGGTACGCCACCGTCCCGCACCGGGTCAAGACCGCTGCTCTGCGCCGGGTGCTGGCCATGACCGACGCCGCGGCGACGCTGGTGTTCGTACGCACCCGGGAGGCTGCTGAGCAGGTTGGCTCCGAGCTGGTCGAGCACGGGCTGTCCGCGGCGTACCTGTCAGGGGACGTGGCCCAGCCTGAGCGCGAGAGGATCGTGTCGCGTCTGCGTGACGGGGCCCTGGACGTCGTGGTCGCCACCGACGTGGCCGCGCGCGGGCTGGACGTCGACCGTGTCGGGCTCGTGGTGAACATGGACCTGCCCGGCGAACCTGAGGCGTACGTGCACCGCACCGGCAGGACTGGCCGTGCTGGACGTACCGGCGAGGCGCTGACCTTCGTCACCCCTGCCGAGACCGCCCGTCTGCGCAGGATCGAAAAAGCCCTGCGCCTGACGCTCGTGCCCACGACGGTGCCCACCGCGGCCCAGGTCGCCGCGGCACGTTCGACCCGGCTGGTCGAACGGGCGTTGGCCCACGACGGCCGTGGCCTGGAAAGCTACCGCCAAGCCATCGCCGCAGCGCTGGAGGGCACCGACCCGACCGAGCTGCTCGTGAGGGTCGCAGCAGTGGCCACCGCGAGCACCAGCGCCGACACCGGCGCCGACGACGAGCTCGACCTGACCTTGGCCACCGCCCGGCGCAAGGCGGACCGCGGTCCGGACCCGCGCCGCAGCCCAGAGACTCGTCACCGCGACGACCGCTACGAGGACCGTCCAGCCCGGCACCGCTCCGGGCGCCCCCGGGTGCCTTCCGGTGACCAGACGGTCTACCGGGTCTCGGTGGGCCACCGCGACGGGATCGGCCCTGGTGCTCTCGTCGGTGCTTTCACCGGCGAAGGCGGGATCAGCGGCGACCAGATCGGCAAGATCCACATGTTCTCCGGGTTCTCCCTCGTCGACATCCCCGCAGGGCTCAGTGACGAGGCCGTCGAACGTATCTCCCGGGCATGGGTCGGCGGCCGTCGCCTCAACCTGCGTCTGGACACCGGTCCTCACGACCGCCAGCGCTCCGACCGCCAACGTCCCGACCGCCAACGTCCCGACCGCCAACGCTCAGACCGGCAGCGCTCAGACCGCCAAGGTGGTCCCCGCCCCCGCAGGACCAGACCCGCACCCTGGTGACAAGTCCCGACCCAGCCCATGATGCGGGTGACGCGTGGCAGACTGGCCTTCGCCCGCGAACGCCAGAAGGGGTGTGACAGTGGCCAGGACGCTCCAGTTCGACCTCGGTGGCCAGTCCTACGCGGCGGTGCCGACCAAAGTCGACCGCAAGAAGCTGTACGGCTGGTCCGAGACGGTGGCCGTCGACGACGACGGCAACGCGTTGCAGGTTGCCGCCGTGGACGCGACCGGGACGATCGTCATCCCCTCCGGCGGGGTGGGGTACGCGTTGGTCGACGACGACGGCTGCTGGGTCGAACGTACGGCGCTGCGGGCAGTCACCCCTGATGGTGCCGACGCCGAACCTGTCGGCTCGAGCTTCGACGCCCCGGTCGTCCTGGCCGAGACCGCCAGCGCCGACGACCTGCTCGCCCACGCGGTCACTGCCGTGTACCAGCTGGTCGACGCCCCTGACGGTTTCGCCGACGCGGTCGGCACCGTGATTTACCGGTTCGAGTACGCCTTCCGCGCAGGGTACACGTCGTCTCCTGCGTTCTTGCTGGTCAGCGATGGTGTGGTGTTCCTGCTCGTCGGCCGGCCCACCGTGTTCGAGCTTGTCGGCCTCGACCAACCCGCTGTGGTCGACGACGACAGCGACGAGGTCGACGACGACGACGAGATCGACTTCTCGATGATGTGAGGTTGCTGTGCCCCTGCGTTCTCTCAACCTTGCCAACGAGCACAAACGCGACGCCGTCGTCGGTTTCGGCGCCGCCGGTGCCACAGCACGCGTCACCATGGTGCTGCCCGACGGCGCCGTCCCGCTGCGGCGCAAGTACCTGAAGACCACCGCCCGGCTGGACCGTCTGGTCGCCGACGCTGGCGACCTGGTCACCTTGGGCCAGACCATCATGGACTCCGACGTCGACGTCGATATCGAGCAGGTCGGACGTCCCCTGGCTGACACCCACCGCATCTACGTCGCCGCGGACGGTTCCATCGCCTACCGGGTGACGCTCCAGCAGGTCATCCACCTGCCCGACGGCAGCGAGAAAGAACGCCGCGACGCCACCAAAGCCCCGTCGAACGTCGCCCTCGAGGACAGCCCCATCCGCTGGAGCGGACGGCTGTTCTCCAAGGACGAGGCCCTGCGCAAGTTCGTGTTCACCAAGGCCTACCAGGTGCGCCACAACTCTGGCCTGACCTACGACTTCTTGTACGCCATGGCCCAACAGCTGCACGAAGCCGACGCCCTGATGTTCGTCGGCTCAGGGCCCAAAGGGGCCGGACCGTTGGTGCTGACCACCGGCGGCGAACCGTACCGCGGGTTCCTGGAAGGACGCGTCGACGGCGACCGTTACGCCCTGGTGCTGCACCTGACCAACCTCGAGCTCAAAGCCCTGGTCGACGAGGAGGGCGCGTGATGCTGGACCGGACCCGCCTGACGCCTACCCACGGCTACCTCGAAGGCGCCGGTGACGCCGTCGACCCGGCCACGTTGGCCATGGTGCGTGACTACAAACGTGAGGTCGCCGCGAACTACCTGACGCTCAACCCCGACCAGGTCGAGCAGCGCCTGGGTGGCACGCAGTTCCAGGTGACACGCAAGTACGACGGCGAGATGGCCGTCATCTGCTGGGACGGCACCGACATCTTCACGGTGAACTCCGGCGGGACGGTGCGTACTGGCCTGCCGTGCCTGGACGAGGCCCAGGCCGCGCTCGTGGCCTCTGGGGTGCGCGAGGCAGTCATCCCCGCCGAGCTGTACGCCGAAGAGTCCGGCGGACGCACCCGGGTGTTCGACGCCCTGGCGGCCCTGGCCGACGCCGACCAGCTCACCCGTCTTCGCCTGGCCCCCTACGACCTGGTCAGCCTCGACGGCGAACCGGTGCGGGCCAACGGGTACCTGGACGTGCACTCGCGCCTCGACAGGTTGTTCGGCTCCGGCGAGCTGTGCCGACCGGTACGGCTCCAGTCGGCGGGGTCGCGCCAAGGTGTGGCGGACCTGTTCGCGCGCTGGGTCACCGAGGACGGTGCTGAGGGCCTGGTCGTACGGTCCGAGCTGCCGCTGGTCTACAAGCTCAAACCGCGCCACAGCGTCGACTTCGCGGTCGTCGGTTTCTCTGAGGGCGGCGGGGATATGAAAGGCCAGGTCCGGTCGCTGCTCGTGGCGCTGGTCAGCGACGACGGCCAGTTCCAGGTCGTCGGGCACATCGGCGGGGGTCTGACCGAACACGAGCGCCGTGACCTGTACGCAGCGCTGGTGCCGGTACAGACCTCCTCGACGTATATCGAGACCGACTCCAACCACGTCGCCTTCCGTATGGTCACCCCGGGCATGGTGATCGAGGCGAAGATCAATGACGTGCTGTTCGAGTCCACCTCGGGCCCGGTCCGCAACCCGCGCCTGGAGCTGGTGGACGGCACGTGGACACGTACCTGCGAGGTCAACGGCATCGCCATCGTCTTCCCCAGCTTTGTGCGGGTGCGTGACGACAAAGCCTGCGACGCGGTGGACGTGCGCTTGACCCAGATCGACCAGTTCGCCGCACCTCCGGTGCCCCCGGACGCCACGGCCGAGGCCGACGCCCCGGCCTCGCAGGTGCTCATCCGTACCGTGTACGCCAAGACTCTCGGGTCCAAGCTCATGGTCCAGAAGTTCTTGGTCTGGGCCACCAACAAGCAGGACCGCGGCTACCCGGCGTACGTTTTCGCGTACACGAACTTCTCCTCCGACCGCAAGGACCCGTTGCAGCAGGAGGTACGTGTCTCGTCGTCGAAGGAGCAGATCATGGAGCTGTGCAACGCGGCGTTCGAGGCGAACATCAAAAAGGGTTGGGTCGAGGTCTCCGAGTCGTGAGGCCCGGTGAGGTAGCCCCTGGGACCCGTCCGCTGCTGACGGGCCGGTCCGAAGCCCGCCAGGGGTCCCAGAACCCGTGGTCGCGGGTCGAACGCCCGCATGTCGCCGCGCGGATGGAAGACGCGCTGGACACATGGATCGCCGCGACCCTCGTCCAGCGGGGCTGGACCGTGCGTATCGTCCCCTACGGCGGTTACGGGGGGCCCGGGTGGGTGCGGGTCCTGGCCCGTACCGTCCTGGCCGCCCCCGGTGTGGCCGACGACGACCTGGCCGAGTCCGGCGCGACCGCCCAGACCCACGACCAGGACCGTGACCTGGCCGACGTGCGCGGCTGGCGCTCGTTCCTGTCCGCCCCCGTCGCCAGCACCGACGTCGAGGTCCACGTCGGTGACCAGGTGCACCACGTCGTCGCCGACCGCGGCGGCTACGTCGACCACGTGCTCGTCGGCGAACTGGAGCCCGGGTGGCAGGAAGTCACCTTGAGCGCCTGCGGCTCCGCCCCGGTCACTGCCCCGATCCAGGTCGCCGCCCAGGTCGGCACGGGCGTGGTCTGCGATATCGACGACACCGTCATGGTCACCCGCCTGCCGCGTCCGTTCATCGCGGCGTGGAACTCGCTCGTACGCCGCGCCGACGCCCGCGAAGCCGTCCCTGGTATGGCAGGGCTCCTGCACGCCCTGCGCGACCGCGACCCCGACGGCCCGCTGGTCTACCTGTCGACCGGCGCGTGGGACACCGCCCCGGCCGTGGCCCGGTTCTTGCGGGTGCACGGGTTCCCCGCCGGGACGTTGCTGATGACCGACTGGGGCCCGACGAACACCGGCTGGTTCCGCTCAGGCCCCCGGCACAAAGTCACCCAGCTGCGGCGGCTGTTCCATGAGCTGCCGGACGTGCGCTGGTCGCTGGTCGGTGACGACGGGCAGCAAGACCCGCGGGTCTACGCCGGCGCGCTGGCCAACCACGGCGACAACGTGGCCGCGGTGCTGCTGCGCCAGCTGACGTTCGCCGAGCACGTCCTGTCGTCCCTGACAGCCTGGCACTTCCCGCCTGACGGCACCCCACGTCCGACCCGCGAGGTGCCCGTGCTCGCCGGGCCCGACGGGTTCGCCCTCCTCGACGCCGCCCGCGGGGCGGGGCTGGTCTAGCAGGCTTAGCGACCTGCCTGTGCCTGGGTCCAGGAGACCAGAGCGTCGGTGAGGGTGCGGGCCACCCCGGCGTAACCGTCGGGGTCGCTCAGGGCGTGCCGGGCCTGGTCGATCCGCCCGGCAGAGACCTCGGCGAGCACCCCGGCCGCAGCCTCGTGGAACTGCGCGTGGCCAGCCATGACCTCGGCGTTGCGGGCCGCGTCCATGGCGGCACCCTCCCCCGCGTGCAACCAGCGGCCGAACGGGCACACGTCGTCGCGGCGGGTCTGCTCGACGGTGAAACCGTCAGGCACGCGCCCTGTCGCGATGGCCTGGCGCAGCCGGGCCTTCCACGCGGCGTGGGCGACGATGGCGGCCTCCAGCGGCCCGCGGGGAATGTCCTCGGTGAGCGCGTCGATATCTGTGGTCTGCCCGCCGACCGAGTCCTGGACACGGTCCAACCAGGTGCGCGACCGCACGACCGCTTCGGTGACGACCTGCGCGGCGTGCGCCGAGGCCGCCACGGACATACCGAGCTCGGCGGCTGCCGAGGCTGACGCCGTGGCAGAACGGTTGAACTCGCCGATCGCGGTCGTCTGCTCTTCGACCGCTGCGGCGATCGTCTGCTGGAGCTCTTCGATACGGGCGAGGACCTCGCTGATCGAGTCGACGGCTCCGCTGACCGCGGCGGTGTCCGTGGCCAGCGACTCCAGGCGCTGGGTGATCTCGACCGTCGCCTCACCAGTCTGCCCGGCGAGCTCTTTGACCTCGGCGGCGACCACGGCGAACCCGCGTCCAGCCTCCCCGGCCCGCGCTGCCTCGATCGTGGCGTTGAGCGCCAGCATCCGGGTCTGCGAGGAGATCCGCGACACAGTGCTCACCACCGACGAGATCTGGTCGGCGGACTCGTTGAGGTGGCTCACCCGCTCCAGGACGTCAGACATGGTCTCGCCCGCGTGGGTGGCCTCGCGCAGGGACGACGAGGAGGTGCTCGCCACTTCCCGCATCGACGCCTCGAGCTGTTCAGCCGCAGCGCTCACGGACGCTGCGGCGCCGGCCACGTGGTCGGTGGCCTGCGCGGCTTGGGTCGCCGACCCCACCGCCTCTTGTGCTGCTCCGGAGATGGCTGCGACGGATTCCGACAGGTCTTCGACTGCCAGCCCCATCTGGTCGTTACGACGCCGCACTGCGTCGAGAACCGCTTCCTGGGCCATGGTGAACTCCTCACACCTGTGACTACGTCTCAGCCGATCGGCAGCATGACTCCAGTCATGACCTGAAACTCCGGCCTTCTCGCACCCCAGCACGAGCGCACAGGCGTGGCAGACTCGCACCATGGACTTCGCCTCGGCCTACGCCCACGGGTTCGCCCGGGTGGCGGCCTGCACCGTTCCTGTGCGTGTCGCCGACCCGCTGACCAACGCCGCGGCGGTGCTCGACGCCGCCAGGCGTTGCCACGACGACGCGGTGGCCCTGGCAGTGTTCGGCGAGCTGTGCCTGTCCGGCTACTCCGTCGACGACCTGCTCCTGGCCGACCCGCTGCAGCGGGCCGTGGCCGACGCCATCGCCGAGGTGGTCCGGGGTTCGGCCGGCCTGCGGCCGGTCCTCGTGGTCGGTGCGCCGTTGCGGCACGGGTCGAGGATGCTCAACTGCGCGGTCGTGGTGCACCGTGGACGGGTGCTCGGCGTGGCTCCCAAGTCGTACCTGCCGACCTACCGAGAGTTCTACGAACGGCGCTGGTTCGCCCCGGGCGACGACGTGCGCGGCGAGACCGTCGTCGCTGGCCAGAGCGCTCCTGTTGGACCGGACCTGCTGTTCGAGGCCGAAGACGTCCCGGGGCTGGTGTTCCACGTCGAGATCTGCGAAGACATGTGGGTGCCGGTGCCGCCGTCGGCCACTGCCGCGCTGGCTGGGGCGTCGGTGCTGGTCAACATGTCCGGCAGCCCGATCACTGTGGGCCGCGCCGACGACCGCCACCTGCTCGCACGCTCAGCGTCGGCGCGCTGCCTGGCGACCTACGTGTACGCGGCACAGGGCTGCGGGGAGTCGTCCACGGACCTGTCGTGGGACGGGCAGACCATGGTCTACGAGCTCGGCGACCTGCTGGCCGTCGGCCCGCGCTTCCCTGCCGGCCCGGTGGTCACCGTGGCGGACGTGGACCTGGACCGTATGCGCCAGGAACGTGGTCGCGTGGGTACTTTCGACGACAACCGCCGCGCCCTCGGGCTCACCGGCTACCGCCAGGTCGGTTTCCGCCTCGACCCGCCGACCGGTGATATCGGCCTGCGGCGGACCGTGGACCGCTTCCCCTTCGTGCCCGACGAGCCTGAACGTCTCGCCCAGGACTGCTTCGAGGCGTTCAACATCCAGGTCGCGGCGCTGGAGCAGCGGCTGGTGTCGACCGGGGGGCCCAAAGTCGTCCTCGGTGTTTCTGGTGGGCTGGACTCCACCCACGCGCTCATCGTCGCCGCCGACGCCATGGACCGGCTGGGCCGGCCCCGTTCAGACATCTTGACGTTCACCATGCCGGGTTTCGCCACCTCGGACGAGACCAAGTCCGCAGCGCTGGCCCTCATGGAGGCGCTGGGCACGACAGGCGAGACCATCGACATCCGGCCTGCCGCTCGCCAGATGCTCGCCGACCTGGGCCACCCGGCCGCTGACGGCGAGCCTGTGTACGACGTGACCTTCGAGAACGTCCAGGCGGGCCTGCGCGCCGACTACCTGTTCCGTGCCGCGAACCAGCGCGGCGGGCTCGTCGTAGGCACCGGCGACCTGTCCGAGCTGGCGCTGGGCTGGTGCACGTACGGTGTCGGCGACCACATGTCCCACTACGGCGTCAACGCCGGGGTGCCCAAGACGCTCATCCAGCACCTCATCGGCTGGGTTGTCGACACCGGCCGGTTCGACGAGGCCACCAACCAGGTGCTGCGCACCGTCCTGGACGCAGAGATCACCCCCGAGCTCATCCCGGTCACCCCCGGCACGCGTCCGCAGTCCACCCAGGACGTCGTCGGCCCGTACGCCCTGCAGGACTTCACCTTGTTCCACGTCCTGCGCCGTGGTTACGCCCCGTCCAAGACCGCGTTCCTCGCCTGGCACGCCTGGCGTGACGCCGAGGTCGGCCCGTGGCCCCCCGGCTGGCCCGACGAACGCAAGACCGCCTACGACCTGGCAACGATCCGGCACTGGCTCCAGGTGTTCGTCCAGCGCTTCTTCAGCTCCCAGTTCAAACGGTCCGCCCTGCCCAACGGCCCCAAAGTCGCCTCCGGCGGGACACTGTCGCCCCGCGGCGACTGGCGTATGCCGTCGGACGCCTGCCCTGCCGCCTGGTTCGCCGATATCGAAGCCAACATCCCGGCCACGTAACGATTTCTCACCCGCCGGTCCGGAATCGGTGGTCACCGGCGTCCTCGTAGGACGAAACCCCTGCTCCAGGCCTTGGGCGGACCAGGATCCGCATATGGCACACCTCGCGCAGCCCGGGGCGAACAGCTCGCTTCGTCCTACGTGCGTCGATAAGCTGACCGGATGGAGATACGCCCTGAACGACCGGCCGACTACCGCGCGGTCGAGCACCTGACCTACGACGCCTTCGTCGCCATGCAGGTCGTCGACGAGGACGCCGAGCTGCTCGACGGTGTGCGCACCGGTGACGAAGCCCTCCTGGTGCGCAAGCTGCGCCGCACAGGTTCTTTCGTCCCCGAGCTCGACATGGTCGCCGAGGTCGACGGCAAGGTCGTGGGCAACATCATGTACACCCGCAGCCAGGTCGTCGCCGAAGACGACCAGTGGGAGACGGTGACGTTCGGGCCTGTCTCGGTCGCGCCCGCCTCTCAGCGCCGCGGGATCGGGTCGGCACTGGTCACCACCACCCTCGACGCAGCCCGGGCCATGGGGCTGCGGGCTGTGGTCATCGTGGGCAGCCCCGCGTACTACCGGCGGCTGGGCTTCCGCCCGGCGTCCGACTTCGGCATCACCTTGGCCGACGGCACCACGACCCGTGCCCTGCTCGCCCTGCCGCTGTACGACGGCGCGCTCGAGGGTGTCAGCGGCCGTTTCGTCGACGACCCTGTCTTTGCCAGCCTGGACCCTGACGAGTCCGCCGCCTTCAACACCACCCTCGAGCTGTCCCGGCAGCCGTTGCCCGAGCTGTGGCGCCTGTTCCCCATCGAGCTGCACGAGGCCAACCCGCAGTACCCGCTGTGGTACGCGCAGGCCGCCGGCCGCCTCGGCGCGCTGCTGGGCGACCAGATCGTGCGCACGAGCCACATCGGGTCCACGAGCGTGCCTGGCCTGGTCGCCAAACCCATCGTCGACATCTTGCTGGAGGTCGACCCGGCCGCCGACCCGACGCTCCTGGTCGAGACCCTCGAAGCCGACGGGTGGATGCTCATGGCGCAGACCACCACACCGGTGATGCGGCTGGACATGTGCATGGGCTACACACCCACCGGGTTCGCCAAGCAGGTCTTCCACCTGCACGTCGTGCACCCCGACGACCACGACGAGCTGTGGTTCGCCGACTTCCTGCGCACGCACCGCGACGTCCAAGACGACTACGTCGCCCTCAAACGTGACCTAGCCCACCAGCACCGTCACGACCGCGACACCTACACCCGTGCGAAGACCACCTTCGTACGAGCCATCGTCCATCGGGCGCGTTCTCAGCGCGCCTGAGGGTACGCGACGAGCACCAGCGACCGTTCTCAGCCCAGCTGAGGGTGTGCGAGCACCAGCGAGCTCCACCCTCCTGACAGGTTCCGGGCCTCGAGCCCGTGCGCCAGCAAGATCCGTGTCGCCAGGTACGCCCTGAACCCGCCAGCACAATGGACGGCCACACGCCGCCCGGCCGCAGCCGTGCGGATCTCGTCGAGCCGGTCGCGGACCTGCGTGTGCGGGACGAGCAACGCCCCAGGCACATGACCGCCGTCGTACTCAGCCTGGCTGCGTACGTCGAGCACCAGCTCGTCGGCCATGACCTGGTCCAGCTCGTCGGGCTGCCACTGGGGCATCGTGCCGTCCAGGACGTTCTGGGCGACCATGCCGAGCAGGTTCACCGGGTCTTTGGCCGCCCCGTACGGCGGGGCGTAGGCCAGCTCCAGCTCAGCCAGGTCGTCGGCGCCCATACCGGCACGCACGGCCGTGGCCAGCACGTCGATACGTTTGTCGACACCAGCGACCCCCACGCCCTGGGCACCGAGCAGTGTCCCGTCGGGCGCGAAAGAGCCAACGAGGTGCACCATCTGCGCCCCGGGCAACCAGCCGACACGGTGCGCAGCGTGGACCCGGACGACCTCATGGTCGACACCGGCCTGGGTGAGCTGGCGTCGCGACAGACCTGTCAGGCCCGCGGTCAGGTCGAAGACCCGCACGATCGCAGTGCCCAGCACCGGCGCCTGCGGAGTCGTGCGGTGACCGCACGCGGCATCGCCGGCGCGGCGTCCCTGCCGCACAGCCGGCCCCGCGAGAGGCACCACGCCCAGGCCGCCACCGTGCAGCTGGACCTGCACAGCGTCGCCAGCAGCCCAGATGTTCGGGTCGGAGGTGCGCTGGTCGGCGTCGACGACGATCGCCCCGCGCTCGGTGGTCTCAAGACCTGCGTCGGAGGCCAGCGTGGTGTTGGGCCGCACCCCGACGTTGACGAGCACCAGGTCGGCGTCGATCGTCGTGGAGTCACTGAGCACCACCTGCTCGCCGACCTGCGTGGCCGACACACCCAGGTGCAGCACCACCCCGGCGCGCACCAGCTCGTCGGCGACCAGCTCGGCCATCTCAGCGTCCAGCGGTGGCAGCACCTGCGGCGCCAGCTCGACCAGGTGGACGGTAGCGCCGCGTCTGACCAGCGCCTCGACCGCCTCCAGGCCGATGAACCCGGCGCCGACGACCACAGCGGTCGGCGACGGGCCGAGCTGGTCCAGCCAGGCAGTCACGCCGTTGACATCAGGCACGGTGCGCAGCCGGTGGACGTTCGGCGCGTCCAGGCCCTGGACCGGTGGGTCGATCCCCACCGCGCCGGGGGCAAGCACCAACGCGTCGTAGGTCAGGGTCGCGGTGCCGTCGGGGGTGCTCATGGTGAGCTGTCGCGAGGCCCGGTCGAGCGCGGTGACCTCGTGGTGGACCCTCACGTCGATGGCAAAGGCTGCGGCCAAAGACTGCGGGTCGTGCAGGACCAGCTTGTCGGCTGGCAGGTCCCCGGCCAGGTGGTACGGCAGCCCGCAGTTGGCGAACGACACGTATGGCCCGGCCTCCAGGACGATGATCTCCAGGTTCTCGTCGAGCCGGCGGGCGCGGGCGGCAGCGCTCATACCGCCCGCGACCCCGCCGACCACGACGAGGCGTCGTCGGCTCACTTGCAGGTGCACCGCTCCGGCTCGGGCACACCAGCCATGACCTGGTCGACGTGCTGACCGCACCCGGCCCACGTCACCTTGCCGCACTTGTCACACCGCACCGCACTGCACATGTTGTCCTCCTCGTAGTGGCGCTCAAGACGAGCATATACCCCAGGGGGTATCTGCGCCAACCCTCCATATACTGAGCCAATAGCCACTCGAAGGAGTCTCCATGGACCTCGACCCAGACCAGCTCACCCAGGTCGTCAACCGGCTGCGCCGGGCCGAGGGCCAGCTCGCGGCGGTGCGTCGGGCGGTCCAGGAGGGGCGCGACTGCGAGCAGGTCATCATCCAGCTCGCGGCAGTGAGCCGGGCCCTGGACAAGGCTGGCTTCGCCATCATCGCCACATCCATGAAACAGTGCGTGTCCGCCGACGGCGAACCTGACCTGGACGTCGCCAAGCTGGAGAAGCTTTTCCTCTCTCTTGCCTAAGGTTGTGCACCTAAAACGTCGGAAGGAGCGGCGTCAGGCGGGGTGCACGGCAAGGCGGAGAAGGGCGCGACAGCGACGCTGTGGCAACTGGCGACAACGCTGCCAGGTGCCCCGCATGGCGGCGCGAACCCGGCGGTTTGGGGGTACCAGTGCACTAGGCTTTGTCCATGACGTTCTCCAGCGGTGGACAGTTCGAAGGTGGCAGGGTCCGCACAGGCAGCGGCCGGGGGGTCGCCGCCAAAGCGGCTGGTGGGGGGATCGGCGGGCTCGTCCTGGTCGCCTTGGTCGTGCTGCTGCAAGGCGGTGGGGCTGGTGACGTCATCCGGGCTGTCGGGGGCAACCAACCTGCCGAACCAGCCGGGTATGTCGGCGAGTGCACTGCTGAGCAGGCCAACGCGGCACGTGACTGCCGCCTGTCGGCCACGAGCCAGGCCCTGGACGCGTACTGGGAACCGCTGATCAACAGCCGCAAAGGTGCCACTTTCGCCGCGCCGACGGTCTGGAGCTTCTCCGGGTCGGTCTCCACGGCCTGCGGGAACGCGACGTCCGCGGTCGGCCCGTTCTACTGCCCCGCCGACAACACCATCTACATCGACCTGAGTTTCTACGACCAGCTGTCGACGTTCGGCATCGACGACGGTCCGCTGGCCGAGGAGTACATCACCGCTCACGAGTACGGCCACCACATCCAGAACATCTTGGGCACTATGTCCAAAGCCGGCAGGGACAAAGGTTCCACCTCCGGTTCGGTGCGCCTCGAGCTCCAGGCCGACTGCTACGCCGGGATGTGGGCAGGCCACGCCGCGACGACCGTCCACCCTGGCACTGGTGTGCCATTCCTCGACCCGATCACCGACGAACAGCTCGCCAACGCCCAGGCTGCGGCCAAGGGCGTCGGCGACGACGCCATCGCGGCCAGCGCTGGTATGAGCATCAACCCCGACACCTGGACCCACGGTTCGTCCAAGCAACGTGTGCACTGGTTCATGGTCGGCTACCAGAAGGGCTCTCTGGCCGCCTGCGACACCTTCGCCGTCGCGAACCCGTGAGGTCACCATCGACGCCCCCCGCTAGCCCCCATTCACCTGGTGGTCCAGCCTCATCCTGGCGCTGGTCGCCCACACCTCGTCGGTGTTCTGGTCCTGGCGAACTTAGGCACACGGTGTCATAAAAATCTCTGCGTGCTCCAGGTGTGCACTACCCAGGTTCCCTCGCCTGTGAGGCAGTTTCGCTGGGCTTTGGTGCTTGACGCGGCCAGCGGTAGAGATGGAGGGTAGGAACTATGGACGAACCGCACATCCCATGCGCTGCCCACAATGTGCAGGGCTCAGTTCGCGGGTACCAGCGTGGGTGCCGGTTCGTGGCCGCAACGGCGCGGAGGAGAGGAACGACATGATGCGACGGTTCAACGTCAGCGCGCGGATGAGGGCCGCCATCATCGTCCCCGTGATCGTGGCGGTCATCGCCGGCGCGTACGTGTACATCGGCTGGGGGGCCTTCACGAAGTGGAGGGCCGCCCAGGCCAACAGCGCCGCCGTCCATGCCCTCGACACATTCCGGGACGTCGCCCTGGCGATCCGCGCCGAGCAGGTCACCGACCCCGTCACAGAGCCCGAGGCCCGGGCAAAAGCCGTCGCCGTCACCGACGGCACGGTCCGCGACTTCAAGAAGGCTGTCAGCGACGTGGATATGGGCGGGCTGCCCCAGCAGTCCGGCGACCGTCTGAAAAGGCTGGTCAACCCCGACACGGGGATCGACTACCTCCTCGCCGACGCCCGTCGCCTGGCTGAGGCGGAGTCTCCCAAGACCTCCAGCGCCTACCTGTGGGTCATGGTCGACACGCAGGCGTTCGTGCGTTCGTTGGCGACGTTGACCCCCGACCGGGACCTGGCACAGTGGCTCTTCGCCTACGACGACCTGTTCAGCTACACCATGGCCGTCTCCGCCGAGGCGCGTGCAGGCCGGTCGCTCATCGGTTCCGTGGAACGTTGTCTCCAGGGAGACACTGAGGTGGTCAGCCCCTACTACCGTAACGTCTTCGTCGTCGAGAACGAGTACACCGAGGTCGTCAGGACTGCGACCGTCCGGTCTCTGGTCGACCTGCCTGGTAAAGCGCGCCTGGACCGCGACGTGCTGAACCTCAACAACGTGGCGCTGACCGAAGACCAGCAGCACCCTGAGCGTGTCGCGGACGTCCCGCTCACGTTGCTCATGGCCAGGAGCGACCTTCGCGACGACGCGAAGATCGCGGCTGTCACAGTGCCGCTCCAGGCAGGAGGGCCTCCTGACCTGCCCACCATGGACGAGTGGAACGGGCTCACCAGCGTCTGGTTCGCGCAGATCTCCGCAGTCGAGGCCACGTTGCTGGACGGTGCGAGCAACGCTGCCTCTGACACAGCACGCCAAGCACTGGTCACCGAGACCATCACGGTGGTGACGCTGGTGGTCGCGCTGCTCCTCGTGGCTCTGCTCGCATGGACCGTGCGTCCTGCCGCTCAGGACGCATCAACGACCAGCGGCGTGAGGTCGAAACGGTCGGGGTCGCCCTCTGGGGTGAACACCACCGAGACATGAGCGTGCGCAGGCGGGGCATGGTCGCCGCACAGCTCGACGTGCTGGGGTGGCCGGGACGTCGCGGGGTCGTCGTCGTCGGGATCGTCGGGGTCCTCGTGCCACGACCCTGACAGGGTTTCGGTCGCGAACAACGTCCCGTCGACCATGATCTCGGCGCGCGCTGTCCCGTCGTACCGCTCGTGCATAGTCACCGAGGCGGTCCAGCAGCCACTGTCGGTGTCTAGGCCGTGCACCTCGGCATCGACGAACGCCGGGAGGATAACCGTCTCAGGCGGCCCCTCGACCAAACCCAGCTCCAACGTGGTCGGCGGGTTTCCCGGCCACCGGCCGTACCGGTCGTCCAGGTTCGCCCGGATCCGCACCCCCGAGCTCCCGGAAAAGTCGAAAGACGTGTCGGTGTAGTACGACATCTGTACCGGGTTGACCGCGAACAGGTCCTCCCCGTTCCCGTACAGCCGCTGCGCCACCGGCGCCCACGTGGTGTTCGGTGAGACACCCCCGTCGAACACGATAATGACATACCCCTTGGGCGAGTGGACGTTCGCCGACCAGGCCACCGCGACCAACTGGTCCAGCGCCGTATCGAGGTCGCTGAGGTGGTAGTCCGGGTCGAACGTCACCTCGAGCACCAGGTCCATCCCTTCGACCTCGCTGAACCGACTCCTGTCGTCCCAAGCCGCCGCTGTGAACTCGGCCTCGGTGACCCCAGGCACTGCTTCGACCATCTGCTCAGCCTGCTCAGAGGTGATACCCCCCTCCCGGTGCACTTCTCTGTAGGGCTCGTCGAGCATCCCGCACCCCGCCAGCGCCACCACTGTCGCCACCGTTGCCAGCACTGCCCACACTCGAGTACTCACGCACATATGAGCACCCCACCGACACTGGTGTTCCCCGTCCAGTCCAGCGCCGAAAGACGCCCAGCACCGCCACTGCCCTGCAACAAGGGGCTGGCTGACCTGTTTGGTTGGTCAACCGGGAAACCGGGACCGACGACATCCTTGCCGACGTCCGTCGTCTGACTGAGGCGGGGTCTCCCAAGACCTCCAACGCCTACGTGTGGGTCACGACACAACCAGTGAGAGGGCAGCACCGTGCCAAGGTTACCGGTCAGGGCTCGGTGGAGTCGAACACCAGCGCCGTGAGGTCGAAACGGTCAGGTCAAGCCGCGGACAGGTCGAGCCACATGGCCGGGCGGATACCCCCAGAGGCGGACACTGGGCCGCCGTCGTCGAAGATGGAACCGTTGGCGTACACGTATGCGGCGGCGTCGCGGTAGTCGCCGGGGGTCCGCAACCACCACCAGGTGGCCTGGCCCTCCTCGTCGGTGGCGGCCAGGCCCTGCTCGTCGGGCGACTGGCCGAAACGTTTCGCACCTCGGTAGGCGCTCCACTCGACGTCCTTCACCCCAGCCAAGTACGTAGCAGCCTCTTGGGCGCTGAGGACGAAGACCCGGTCGTGGGTGCAGGTGCCGCCACCGGTCTCCCAGGTCGGGCTGGGTTCGTTGACAAGCTCCACCACGACAAGCCGAGAGGCCAGCGCCTCGCCCACAGACCCGACGAAAGCGCTGTTCAACCACCGGCGCAAGGAGCACAGCTGCCAGGTCACGTCAACCGAGGCGGTGTGGTACCGGCCGGTACCGACCACCTGGTCAGCCAGCAACAACGCATGGCCGCCCTGCACGTCCAGCACCCGCCAGGCGATACCGCTCAGGTGGACAAGGTCGGTCGGTGACCAACCCCCGTCCTTGTCGGCGATGGACGCGCACACTGCGGCGACCTCGTCGACCGATGACGGCGGGCGGCTGAGGTAGTCCACTGGTCCTTCGAGGCGTGGCCCTCGCAGAACCGGGGCTGGCGTGGGCTCAGGCGTCTTCGCCGGAGCCTGCGCTCCTGGTAGCTCCTGCGCTCCTGGTGACTCCTCGGGTGCCTTCGGGACGAGAGCCGACAGCGCCTCGGCCACCAAGGCTGGATCCTCCGGAACCGGTGGCACCTGCTGGGCTTCGGCCAACAGCCGGGCGCGCAGCAGCTGGGCACGCAGGTAGGCGCTGCGGGTGGGGCTGATCAGGTCGAGGGCCGCCACCGCCGCGTCCAGGTCGCCGCGGCGTGCCCGGATGCGGGCCAGGCCGAAAGCCCCCGGGCTGGTGTAGCTGGCGTCGGTGAACGCGCACACCTGGTACAGCCCCTCGGCCAGGTCCAGCTCGTCGGACGCCTCGCAGGTCGCCGCCAGCGCCAGCTTGGGCGCGAGCTCACCAGGGACCTGCCCGTACACCGCGTTGAACGACGCCCGGGCCGCGAGCGTGTCACCCCGGTCCAGCTCTGCCATACCTGCCAGCCACGCAGCCCGCCAGTCCCACGGGTCCAGGTCCTGCAGCTGTTCGAGCGTGTCGCAGACCTGGCTGGACCACCAGTCCACACTACCGACGACCCTGCGGTCGGCGGCGGCGCCGATAGCTGCTTGACCTTGAGCGACGAGCACCTCGGCGGTGGTCTCCGGAGCCGCCAGCAAGGCTGCGAACCGGCGTTCGGGGTCGTCCTCGGTGACAGCGTCGAGCCAGGCGTTCATCCGGTCGTGCTCGTCGGCGCGCAGGGCAGGCAGCTCAACGCTGCGCACCGGCCGTTCGGCGACATCGACTGTCACCGGCCCGAACGCCAAGGACGCGGCCGTGCTGCGCGCTGCGGTCCCCCGGTCGGTCGCCACGACCTCACGCAGCACCCCCAGCATCTGCACGCGCAGCTCGTCGACGGACGCGAACCGGTCGTCGCTGTCGTGTGCGCACGCCTTGGCCAGCAGACGGTAGAACGAGTCGTACCGCGACAGCACCAGGTGGTCACGCACTGGGGGCAACGTCGTGGCGTAGGTCGTGGTGTTGCCTTTGAAGTCCAAGACCAACGTGGCCAGGGTGCGGCCGATAGTGAAGACGTCCGAGGCGACTGACGCCCCGTCCTGCGGAACCTCAGGCGCCTGGTAGCCCACGGTGCCGAAAAGCGCCGAGACGTGGTCGTCAGCGTGCCGCACCCCACCCAGGTCGATAAGCCTGACCCCTTCGCCTTGGCTGATGAGGTTCTCCGGTTTGAAGTCGCAGTACAACAGCCCGCGCTCGTGCAGGTGGGTGAAAGCCGGCAAGACTTCCAGCACGTACGCCAAGGCTTGGTCCACCGGCAACGGGTCGATCCGCCCGGCAACGTCACGACGTTCGGCGAGGATCTGCTTGAGCGACTTCCCGCCGACGTACTCCATGACGGTGTACCCCGCCCCGTCGTGCGTCACAAAGTTGTAGATACCGACGATCAACGGGTGTCCGACCTGCGCCAGGAACTGCCGTTCGGCGATAGCCGCAGCGACCGTGTCAGCGTCACCGGAGTTCAGCAGACCTTTGAGCACCACCGGTCGGTCTGAGACGTTGCGGTCGAGAGCCAGGTAGATCCACCCCATCCCCCCGTGCGCCAGGCACCCGACCACCTGGTACTGCCCTGCGACGAGGTCCCCGGGAACCAGCGCCGGCCGGAAGTCGAACCGTGTCCCACAGCTCTGGCAGAACCCGTCGGTGCGCCCTGCCTCTCCGTCGCGGGTCTGCCCGACGAGGGTTCTACACATCGAGCACACCCTCTTGTGCTCCGCCACCACCGGCGCGCTGATCACCGCGTCGCACGGGTCCCCCACAGGCGTCGGCGGCACCGTCGTCAACCCTGCCCCCAACCGCCGCCGCAACCGCCCCGACGACACCCCCCGCCGAGACCGCCGAGGCCCCGCCAGCTGTGAGCCCAACGCCCGTACCGCCAGGTGTCCCGAGCTCGACCTGGGCGTCACATCCAGCTCCTCCAGGGGCGCGGGCGCCCGCTGGTCCGCCGAACTCACCGGGGACCCGCACACATCGCAGTACCCGTCCTGGATCACCCCGCCGCACTCAAGCACCGAACAGACACCAGTGGTGCGCGACCCATTCACGACTGGCAAACCGCACAAGCTGCAGTAGCCGTCCACGACAGCCCCAACGCAGCCAGGCGTCGCGCACGTCCGACCCGTCGGTATCCTCGGCACCAGACCATCCTGCCATGGCCCAGCACCGAAACCACGAACTGGCCGCGAGACTAGGGGGTTTCTGATCCCTGGCAAAATAGGACCAGGGTGAAGGCTGAGCGTCATCCCCACTTGTGCTGCATCCGCGAGTCAAGCTCGTCCCAGGTCAGGCCGATCGACAGGTCAGCTTCCATCTGGGCGTCGCGCTGACGGATCGTCTCCTTCTGCGCCTCGGACAGACCCCGAGAAGCAGGGACGAGAGTCCTTTGGAGAAAATCGATGACGTCCAAGCGTTCTGCCGGGCTGAGCGAGCCCAGCGTTTCCTGAAGAGCTGGCGTGACCATAGTCCCGTCGTACCCGTTGCGACCCGACACCGTCCTGAAGAACAGACCAGATCAACGACCCTGATGCGACCCGCGGCGACGTCTGCACACAGCCGCACCCAGTACCCAGGCGGTGTTCGACCCGACCACCACTGGCCAGCCCCCTGCCTCTGCGACAGGTCGTCAGTGGATCAGGTACGTTCGGCTACTTCGCCGGCTCGATCGCCCAAGACTGGCCTGCGGCAGCGCCGAGCCGCTCGAGGAAAGGAGCGAGTCCTGATCCGCCCCCCTGCTGGTCATCATAGAAGAGGCCAGACACCCGATGTGCCCGTTTCGTGTGCTCTGTTTTGCTCGCTCGTTGCTACGATCCCGACGTGCCCAGCCTGCGACAACGTCACCTGCTCGCCACCACCCGCTGGACTTGGCTCGACGGCTTGGTCCGCCGGTGGTACGCCGACCCGATCACCGATGCCGACGCCGCCTCACCCAGCCAGATCTCCGCGACTGAGGCCCGTGTCGGCCCACTGCCCGAAACGCTGCGCGAATGGTTCGAGCTGGTCGGTGCACGGCTGCGGCCGGTCCACGACCGTCCGGCAACCCCAGATACCCTGACCCGTCACGATGATGGTTTGGCGGTGTGGTTCGAGGCTCACAACAGTGTTCCTCCTGCGCTAGCCCTGCACAGCGACGACGCCGACCCTGTCTGCACAGCCCTCTGGCGTGACGACGGTCCAGTGCGGCTCTCATCGGCGCTGCACGGCCTGCTGCTTGCCGGCACTCTGGACGGCGCGAGCATCGGCTCCACCGGCGGAGAATACGGACCGATCCTCGGCAAAGAGGGTCCGCTCGGTGAGTTGGCCCCCCAGGTGCGTGGCGGCGTGGTGGACGAGGAACCCGACCGTGCCGCGATCTTCGCCCAGTACCCCCAACTTCATCTCCCCGCCTACAACGACCGTCTGTATGGGAATGACTCGACAGTGCTGTACGACCCCATTGATCTCATCGTCTGGATGACCGCCACCGATGACGCGTTCACGTCCTTCTGCGCTCTTGTTGATATGGGCCCAACAACTGTGTGAGTCCTTCGTGGCCAAGTTGCCACGACATGCCAACGATGAGACGGATAAGTTCATATTCTGGCACCCACCACACCAGGGACAGCGTCCGATTTCTGCGATTTGCGTGTAGCGAGAACGCTCTGATAGACTCGTACGCATGTTGCAGGGGAGAGAAGAGGCCGGGGCGGCGTTTCCGGAACTCAGCGCGGACGATTCTCATGACTGCCTGGATCTCGGGTTGACCTGTGCCAGTATTGGTCACCGCGCGGATGAAAATGAGTCGTCGTCGATCCCGGCCGGGCTTGCGCAGATGGAACCAGGTCCTGCTTTGGTCGCTGTGCTCGCCCAGATCAACCTGGCTTCTGTGGACGATGCTGAGTTGGTAGTAGTGCTCGCTGCGTACGACCGCATGGCGTCGTGGGCCTACGAGGGCACCGCGCAGGCCACTGGGGAGATCTCACGCCGTGTGGCCCAGGCCAGCTGCCGCCACGGGCGGCGCGACTACGGCCAAGGCCGCTCGTCCGCGGCAGCACAAGAGGTCGCACTGGCGTTGGGCACTTCACGTAGCACAGCAGCACGCCTGGTACGCCAAGACCCAGACGAACCCGCACGCCCAGCCCAGTGGCGGCTGCCACCACCAGGCACCGTGCGAGTCAACGTCACGATCTCCGCCGAGTCCCTGCTCGGCATCACCGACGAGCCGGCCCACATCCCAGGTGTTGGCACTATCGACGCGGTCACCGCCCGCGCCCTGGCCCACCAAGGCATCTGGCGGCGCATCGTCACCGACCCACTCAGCGGCGCCATCATCGACGTCGGACGCACCAAGTACCGACCACCAGCAGCCCTGGCCGCCCACGTCGCAGCGCGCGACCCCCACTGCGTGTGCGGAACCTGCACACAACCAGCCCAGCTGTGTGACCTGGACCACACCACCGAATGGCGCGACGGCGGAACCACGAGCACATCGAACCTCGCCCCCCTGTGCCGCGCCTCGCACACCCTCAAAACCGACGGATACATGACCCTGACTGTCGCCGGACCCGGGCAGTACCAATGGACCACCCCCCTGGGCAACACCTACCAGGTCAACACCAACGGCAGACTCCCCCGCCGCCGACCAGCCCCCAGACACGACGACATCCCACCGCCCTTCTGAACCCAACATCTTTCTGGGAAGAAGTCGGGGTGGGGACCATTCGGGCAAGAACACGTAAAGCGTCTTGGTAGGCTCGGCTTCGTGACTGTGCCGCCTCCGCAGGGTCCGGATCTTCACGGCAGCTCCAGCGGTTCCCCACCCTGGGGCTCGCCCGGGAGCACTGGCGACGGGGTGGACCGGATCACCGGTTTCCTGCTCGACGAGGCGAAGAGACGTCACCTGTCTGCGGACCAGATCGCGCGGCTGCGATTGCACGAACTTGCCGAGGAGGTGGTGGAGGAGTTCGAGGAGGCGATAGCAGAGCTGTCGTCGGACACGTCCGCGGACATCTCCGGGCCGCGCGTGGAGATCAGCGGCGATGGCTCAGGCGCCCCGCTCACCCCGGGCCAGCTCAAGGAGATCGCCGGGAGCGTAGCGGGTATCGCGGGCGACCTGGCTTCCGCAGCCACCGGGACACGTACTGACGAGGGCGACACGATGATGGTCGCCTCGACACAGGGTTCGTCTCCAGCACAGGCCAACTCGTCAGGGTCGCGCATCGGTGCTTCGCTTGTCGCGGGGTTCGTGGTCTGCGTCCTGGTCGCGGGTTTCTTGATGTGGAGGTCGGGTGCGTGGGGCCCGGTCCCAAGCGCATCGACCTGCACGACCTACGCTGCCACGCAGGCACCGCAAGTGATCGCAGATCTTGTCGCGACAGTCGGAGACACCCAGGTCACGTCTGTCACGGTGGGCTGCGATTTCGCCACGGTGGTGGCCCCGTCGACTCCAGGGGCGACCACGACGGACAGCTTCTCGTGGCAGGACGGGACAGCCGGAAGCAACGGCCCCACGCCCTACCAGCCGACCCGCAAAGAACTGACGGAAAGCCTGTTCGACGTCACGACCGTGGACTGGACCTTGCTGGAAGGACTTGCCGCGCAGGTGCCAGGGCTCACACGCCGTGATGACCCAGACTTCTCCGTCACTGTGAAACGTGAGACACGTGGTTCGACCACTGTGCAGTTCAACATCTCTGTGCAGAACAGCAGGAACGCCCGTCAGAGCACGTGGATCACCGCTGACGCTACCGGGCGGATCGTGTCGATGGGCGGCGGTGACCCAGGCTCACCGGTGGCCACATGGAGCACTGATGGTTTTTTCGCCCTCGCTCCAGAAATAGTCGACGAGTTCGTCGCAGCGGCTGGTACGACGCAGTTCAAAGGCGTCTTGTTCGATGGGACCGTCGCGGGCGCGCCCATCCTGAACGTCGACTACGCCAGCGACCCAACGACGAGCAAATGGAAATGGTTCGAATGGAAGAACGGGATCGTCAGCAGGACCAGCGGTGGATCGGGTGGGTCCAGTGAGCCTTTCGACGTCGCGGCAGTGGACTGGACGCTCGTGGGAAAACTTGCCGCACAGGTGCCGGGCCTCACAGGCCTGACGCAGGCGGAGGTGGGTTCGCTCAGTGTGGAATGCCATGCTCCAGGCACAGACTCAGAACAACGAGCCTCGACGCCGATGGTGTTCGTCCTCAAGGTGAACCATGGCTCGGGAAACAGAGAGTACACGTCTCAGATCGTTGCTGACGCTACCGGGAAGGTCGTCTGGATGGAAGGCGGCGCCCCAGGTTCGCCAGCGGACCGGTGGGCGGCCGAGCATCCCTGACCCCACTAGGCCGTGTTGCGAAAGTCCGTGCGCAGGCGAGGCGCGTCCGGGGCGTGCGCTCGCAAGGCGGAGGACGACAGTCGCAGCAGCGCTGCGGCCGAGGATCGACAACGCCGCGAGCGTGCGTG
>WRET01000008.1 GCA_009779195.1 Micrococcales bacterium | reverse complement strand
CGTACTTGCGGCCCAGGGCGAAGATGTGGCCGATCTCGATCCCGCGGGCCAGTTCGAGCGGCCCAGACCCGTCGGGGGCCTGGTCGCCGGCGCGCACCTCAGCGGCTTCGACGGTGCCCGAGGCGGTGAAGTCCCGCCCGGCGACCAGGTCCAGGACATGGTGGCCAGCCTGGTCCGCCCCGGTGATCCACCGGGTGCCAGGCACCACGCGCGGGTCGAGCAGGTAACGCACCGCGGTGTCGGGGTCGGCGGCGTTGGGGCCGAGCACCCCCGGGCCGATGTACCCGCGGACCAGCTCGGGGTGCGCGGCGAAGTCGGCGTCCCCGGCGACCTCGACCTCCGCGGGGGCCATGGCGGCCTCTAGGCGTTTGGTGTCCACCTCACGGTCGCCAGGCAGGCCGATGACGACGACCTCACGCGTCCGGTCAGGGTGCACGAGCGCCACGACGACGTTCTTGAGCGTGTCTGCTGCGGTCCACGGCCGGTCAGCGCGCGGGTAGCGGGTGTTGACCAGGTCGACCAGGGCGTCGATCGTCGCCGCGTCTGGCGTCGGCTCGACATGGGCAGCCGGGGCGTCGGTCCAGTCCAACCAGTCGGGTACGACGGTGGTCACGGCCTCGGCGTTGGCGGCGTACCCGCCGGCCGAGCGCACATAGGTGTCCTCGCCGATGGGCGACGGGGTGAGGAACTCCTCGGACCGCGACCCGCCCATCGCCCCAGACAGCGCCTCGACGATGACGTACTCCAGGCCTAGACGGTCGAAGATCCGCTGGTAGGCCGCGCGCTGGATCTCGTACGCCCGCGCCAGGCCCTGCTCGTCCAGGTCGAAGGAGTACCCGTCTTTCATGATGAACTCACGGCCCCGGATCAGCCCCGCGCGCGGGCGCGCCTCGTCGCGGTACTTGGTCTGGATCTGGAACAGCACCAGCGGCAGGTCCTTGTACGACGAGCACATGTCCTTGGCGAGCAAGGTGAACATCTCTTCGTGGGTGGGGGCGAGCAGGTAGTCGTTCTCGCGCCGGTCTTGCAGGCGGAAGATATTCGGCCCGTACTCGGTCCACCGGCCGGTCGCTTCGTACGGGTCGCGGGGCAGCAGCGCCGGGAAGTGCACCTCTTGGGCACCAGCGGCGACCATCTCTTCACGGACCACCGCCTCGACCTTGCCCAGCACCCGCAGCCCCAGCGGCAACCACGTGTAGATCCCTGGCGCGGCACGCCGGATGTACCCGGCGCGGACGAGCAGCTTGTGGCTGGCGACCTCGGCGTCAGCCGGGTCTTCACGCAACGTGCGGACGAACAACGTGGACAGGCGCAGCAACATAGCGCCAACCCTACCGACGCTCACGCGATGGCGTCGCACCGTTTCCCGCACGAGGGACCGTCGGGTCAGCGGCTTCAGGAACCCCCAGGCCCGAGGTCGAGGCCGGAGCGGCGGAACTTGTCCCGCAGGAACTGTCCCTGGTTCGCCAGCGCCTCGACGGTCCGCGCGTACACCGCGTCGCGCACCCGTGCGCTCTCGGCCGCCAGGATGCCGAGCTGGTCGAGCAGCTCGTCGTGCGCGTCGCGGCGCACGCCGGTGCCCGTGGTCAAGGCTCTCGGGAGGTTGAGGTACGTCTCGACCGATGTCGGCAAGTAGTCAGTGATCATCGCCGTGATCATCTGCTGCTGCTCTGGTGCGCCAGCAAGCTTGTCCCAGCTGGCGACGACCTGCTCGAGGTTGCCGATCACCTCGTCGAGCCGTGCACGCAGAGCAAGGTCGAGCCGGCCCGACGGCAGCTTGCGCGCGAAGACGTGCAGCTGTTCGGCGAGCTGGGCTGCCGACGGCCTCGCACCCAGGTCGAGGTGCAGCCCCACCCGGTCGCGGGGCGCAAGGAGAGCACCGACGCTGTACGACGCGACGACGATGACGGGCCACAGCACGCCAAGACCGACGAGCAGGTGAGCGCCTACCGCCACGACAGCAAGGCCGAGGCCGACAAGGTTCTTGGTCGAGGTGGTCCAGCGGACGGCAGGGCTGGACCAGAGTCCGTTACTGGTAGCCACGGATGTCCTGGAAAGCCTGGGCGAGGTCCCCGCCGATCGCGTCGAAAGTCTGCCCGCCGGTGAGCTGGGCGAGCTGGGCCATCTCCTCGACGTTCGCGTCGCCGAACAAGATGACGAACGTGGGGATACCAGCAGCGTCAAGCTTGGCCCACTTCGCGCTGAACTCCTCGAAGGACTGGCCGCGGTTGTTCTCCCCGTCGGTCATGAGGACGACGGAAACATACGTGTTCGGGCGTTCGGCACGCTGCTGCTTGGCGATGCCGTACGCCTTCTCCAGTGTGTCGTAGACCGCGGTGCCGCCGTCAGTGTCCAGGTTGTCGACGTAGGCGGTGATCTGGCCGTAGTCGAAACCCTCGGACTGGGCCGGGATGTCGAACACGGTCTCCTCACCAGGTGTGTTCGAGAACGGCAGCATCGTCACCCGTTCACCGCTGCGGAACTTCGTGAACCCGCCCAGGGTCGACGTGTCAGCCCCGGCCAGGTTCGCCAAGGCTTGACGTAGCGCTTCGATCCGCTCGCCCTCCATGGACCCAGATATGTCGAGGACGAAAACCTCTTGGGACGGGCTGCGGACCGCTTCGAGGTACGTCATGACGAGGGTGTTGGCGACGTCGATCGTGTTGGGGAACGGTGTCTCGAACAGCACCGCGTCACCGAACTGGGTCCCGGTGTCGACACCTGCGACGGCTGGTCGGCGGTGGACCTGCTCGACGATGCGCTTCTGGATGGCTGGACCGGTCAGCCAGGTCGTGAGCGCGTCGAACGCCTGCTTGTGCTCCTCGTCGGCCCCGGCGAGCAACGTCAACGGATAGTCGCTGATCATGACTCCGTCGGACGGGGTGACGATGGTCAGGGGCGTGCCCGCTTCCTTCAGGCCCAGCAGCACCGACTCGTAGTTGACGATGCCGTCGATGCCCGGGGTGTCGACGAACTGGTCCGCGAGCCACCCGGACGACCCAGCGGTGAGCTTTTGCGCCGAGGCGAACTTCTGCAGCTCGGGAACGACGGGGGCGATGTCGTCGACGGTCAGTGCCGACCCCGTCCCCGACAGCGCGGTCGCCACCGAGACCAGTGCCCCGAAACCGGAGTTCGACGCAGCGGGGTTGGTCATTCCGTAGGTGAACTGGCCTGCGGCCGCGGCATCGGCGATCTGTGCCCACGTCGGCGCTTGTTTGTCCCATCCGAGGCGGGCCGCGACTATCGGGGCGAGACCGAGGACGACCGGCGACGACATGATCTTGACGCTCTCACCGGTCTGAGAGTCCGCACCGGGCAGCAAGGACAGGTACCGGTTGTTCGGGAACCAGATCGCGTCGTACTTGCCGGCGGCGCCCCCGGACGCGACGAGCTCAGCACCCTGGATGCTGCCTGTGTAGGACAGCTCCACGTCAACCCCGGTCGCCTTGCTGGCCTCCTCCAGCAAGCTGACCATGTCCTTGACCTCGCTGCCGGCGAGGATCCGCAAACTGCCTGCCTGGGAGCCGTTGTCAGACGACGAGGTGCACCCAACCAGCGCAGCCAGCGCGACGATGGTCATCATGGCAACGGCCCGGGCGGCTCGTGGGACGGTCGAGGGACTCATGAAAGCGCTCCTGGCAGTCAAGGTGTCGGCGACGAAGGCTCAGACGCGGGCTTGGCGGGGGCCACTGCAGTGTTGTAGCGGGCGGTGATCGCGGTGATCATCACCTCGAGGGACTCGAAAGCTGGCGGTTCGACGATGTCGACCGGCAGCGGCGGGACGTCCAGCCCGTGGTCGCGCAGGGTGCTGGCGAACACCGCCGTGTCCGACGTGCGGAACCCGTGCTGGGCAGCGAGAGCCTGCAGCTGCGGGTCTTCGGCCAGCAGCCTGCCCACCTCGTCGCCTGCGTCGGTCAACGGCACGAGCGTGTGCTTGGACAAGACGGTCGGGGTCGGGTACATCAGCACCATGTCGTCGGTTATCGCGCCGGAGGTTGCTGCGTCCATTTTCTGGCCGAGGAACTGAGCCTCGTAGACCATGACCAGCGGTTTGGACCCGACGCCCTGCGACAGGTAGTCGTCGAACGGTTCCTCCGACGACGAAGCCGAGAACCCCTGCTGCAAGAACAGGGCGCTCATCTGGTCGATGATGGCGTCGCGTTGCTCGGCGGTCGTCACGATGTTGTTGCCGCTGGCGACATAGGACACGATCGACAGGTACATCGCCGCCGAGTTCGACGTGCGGATGTCGGTGCTCGACAGCAACAGCGAGCGCGACGTGTTGTACGCCGTCGCCGCTCCGGGAAGGTCGTTCCAGCGGGTCCCTGAGGCGACGGCCTCGAGGTACTTGCCGACATCGAACAACCACTGCCCGTTGGCGTCCTGGCGGGCGATCCCGGCCGCCTCCAGCAGCCCGACGATCGGCTCGAAGGTGGCCACGGCCATCGGCGAGTAGAACGGCGCGTAGCTGGTCGACCTCCCCGTCACCTCTTTGATCCTCTCGCCCGCTGGCGCGGACGACGGGAAGACGAAATCGACCCCTGACAGGTCGGCGCTGGTGGCGATCTGGCGTGACCCGGCCGTACGCACCTTGACGACGTAGCCGTGCCTGGCGAGCACCGCGGCGACCTCGGGGTCGTCGAAGAACGGCTTCTTCTCCGAACCGATGATTCCCTGGACGGTGACGAGGTCCCCCGGTTTCGCCTCACCGCTGTTCCTGCCCCACACGACGGCGACGCCGATACCCACGACGAGGACCACAGCGAGGGCCACCCCGATCCCACGCCTGGCTGCGATGCTCACAAAGCCCTCCCGACAGCGTTGAGAGGCTGGTCTCCCGGCAGGGGCCGGTGGCCTCCGGTGGTGGTCGCACATATTCGCAAACCAGGCTCAATGGTACATACCGACCAAGGGCCCACAGTGCAACAACGACAGCCGGTCGTGGTGCCTGTGGCCACATGCGGCACGATGTGACCATGCCCGAGCTGCCGGAGGTCGAAGCACTGGCCGTTTTCCTCACCGGCCAGACCGCAGGACGGACAGTCGCCGGGGTCGAGGTCGGGGCTCTCAACGCGCTGCGGACGGTCGTGCCAGCCCCTGCGGACCTGGTGGGCTTGGTGGTGCGGGGGGTCGCGCGGCACGGCAAGTGGCTGGACCTGGCCGCTGGCACCGACGACGCCGGGCTGCACCTGGTGTGGCACCTGGCCAAGGCTGGGTGGCTGCGCTGGTCGGACTCGCTGTCGACCACACCGGTGCGTCCGGGACGCTCGCCGATCGCTCTGCGGGTGCGCCTGGACGACGGCTCAGGTTTTGACCTGACAGAGGCTGGGACCCGCAAACGTCTGGCGGTGCACGTCGTCACCGACCTCGACCAGGTCGGGCCTGTCGCGACGCTCGGCGTCGAACCCCTCTCCCCCGGCTTCACCCGTGAACGTTTCGGCGCCCTGCTGGCCAGCCGCAACCAGCAGGTCAAAGGCCTGCTGCGCGACCAGTCGCAGATCGCCGGGATCGGCAACGCCTACTCCGACGAGATCCTCTTGGTCGCGCGGACCAGTCCTTTTGCCCTGACGGCGACCATGGACGCCGACCAGGCTGACCGTGTGTACGACGCGGTGGTCCAGGTGCTCACCGAAGCGGTCACCACATCGTCAGGCCGTCCCGCCGCCGACCTCAAAGACGCCAAACGTCGCGGGATGCGGGTCCACGGCCGCACCGGCGAGCCCTGCCCCGGCTGGGACGGGACGGCCTGCGGAGACACCGTCCGCGAGGTGAGCTTCGCCGACTCGTCGCTGCAGTACTGCCCCACCTGCCAGACCGGCGGCAAGCCCCTGGCCGACCGGCGTATGTCCCGTCTTCTGCGCTGACCGGATCCACCGTGGGTCGTCGCATTATCGCCGATAGCAGACATCCGACTTATCGTAGGACTTTCGTCCTGCTCAACCCCACTCTGGCCTGCGTGACCACGGGTGATATCTCGGCTCGACGTTGGACACCTGGTGCGTCGAGGTATGGGCATTCGGTACTTTTCCCTTCACAGTCACTCGCGTCACAGTCGACTGTCGCTATCTGGAGGGGACCGTGATGAGACGCCCGCGACTTTTTCCTACTCGCGCAACCGGACCTGGTCGAACGCCCTGGGGAAGGGGGGGGGGTGTTTAGGGGACGCTGTGTCACGTCGCGCGTTCCTGGGCCTGGTCGGAGCCGCCATCTGCGCTGGCGCCCTGTCGGCATGTGACACCTACTTCGGCGGCGCCAAGGCCGGCCAGCTCCGCTGGGGGAACTGGCCCCTCTACCTCGACACCGACGACGCTGGCACGACCCACCCGACGCTCGAACGGTTCACCGCCGAGAGCGGGATCCCCGTCAGGTACCTGGAAGATATCGAGGACAACGACCAGTTCAACGGCAAGGTCCGCGCGCGGCTGGACGCTGGGCAGGACATCGGCTACGACCTGGTGACCCTCAGCGACTGGATGGCCCAGCCTTGGGTGCGCCAGGGGTTCGCCCAGCGTCTGGACCGTTCGGCGATGCCCAACACCTCCAACCTCATGCCGAACCTCGCCAAGGCGGACTACGACCCCGGCCGTACGCTCACGATGCCGTGGCAGGCGGGCCTGAGCGGGATCGCCTGGCGGTGGGACAAGGTGCCCGGCGGCCTCCAAGAGCTCGACGACCTGTGGAAGCCACAGTACAAAGGCCGCGTGGAGGTCCTCACCGAGTTCACGTCCACACTGGCGCTGGCCCTGTGGGCCACCGGCGTCGACCCGTCGACCGCCTGGGGCGACGACGAGTTCGAGACCGCGCTGGAGGTCATCGTCACCCAGCGCCACTGCGGCCAGATCTCCATGGTCAGGGGCAACTCCATCGTGGAGGACCTGGTCAACGGAGACGCCTGGGCGATCGTCTCCTACAGCGGCGACATCTACCAGAAGAACCAAGAAGCAAAAGACCACCCCGACGACCCGGACCTCTTCGGGTTTGCCGTACCTGGGTCCGGCGGGGTGATCTGGGCCGACCACTTCATCGTCCCGACCTCGTCAACCGAGGTGGAGAACGCCCAGAAGCTCATCGACTTCTATTACGACCCGCAGGTGGCCGCCGAGGTGGCCGCGTCGGTCAACTACATCACCCCGGTGGTCGGCGCCCGCGAGGAGATGGAGCAGTTCGCCCCGCACCTGGTCGACCACCCGCTGATCTTCCCCGACGCCGAAACGTTGGACAAGTGCCCGCTCGTCCGCGGGTTCTCCGCCGAGGAGTACACCCGATACACCAAACGGTTTCTCCAAGAGATGTCCGGCACCTGAGCAGATATTGCGCTCGGAAATGCCTCGCTCAGAGGTCCGGGAGAAGCGGAGAGGAGAGTCCAGTATGAAATGCCCAGTCGCGGGCACTTCTCCAGTGCTGCTGCTGTCGTCTCCTGAGCCGCTGGTGCACGCAGCGAGAAAAACCACCACCACTGTCGAAAGTGACTGATAATAGTCTCTTCATGGCAGATGGCAGAACGTTCCTTCCGACTGGTGCTTTCACCACCACCTCGATGCATAAGACGGCGTCAGCCGAATCGTAGCCCGGCCGCGGTTCCGTTCCAAGGTCCCGCCGGGGCCCGCGGTCGGTGCCGACGGGTGGTCGAGGGCTGGACGGCGCGCCTCGCACTCAAGGGATGTCCGATATGTGACAGTTTGGACCAGCCGCAAACATCGGCGCCTCACTGGCAGAATTATCGGATGTGACATAGATGTCACGCCTGCCCCGGAAGGACCACCAATGAGACACCAACCTGTTCCTGACTCCGTGCTCCGTGACCTTGCTGAACGTGCCGCTGCCGCTGGGATCCCCCGCAGGTCGTTCTTGGGCCTGCTCGGCGCGGCCGGTGGCGCCGCCGCCCTGTCGGCCTGCGGCGTCGGCGGCGCCGAAGACCGGCTGCGGTGGACGAACTGGCCGACGTACCTCGACACCGACGACGCGGGCAAGACCCACCCGACGTTGGACCGGTTCACCGCCGAGAGCGGGATCACGGTCGACTACGCCGAAGACGTCGAGGACAGCGACGAGTTCAACGGCAAGGTTCAGGCACGTCTGGCCGCTGGCAAGGACATCGGCTGCGACCTGGTGGTCCTCGGCGACCAGATATCCGAGCGCTGGGTACGCCAGGGGTACACCCAGAAGATGGACCGCAAGGCGATGCCCAACACCGCCAACCTCTTGCCGAGCCTCGCCAGCGCCGACTATGACCTCGACCGCTCGCATACGATCCCCTGGCAGGCTGGCCTGACCGGGATCGCCTGGCGCTGGGACAAGATACCCGGAGGTATTCAAGAACTCGACGACCTGTGGAACCCGAAGTACAAGGGCCACGTGGAGGTCTTCACGGAGTTTTCCAGCACCCTCCCAGCGGTCTTGTGGGCCAACGGTGTCGACCCGTCGGGCGCGTGGGGCGACGACGATTTCGAAGCCGCGCTGGAAGTCGTCGCCAAACAGCGTGCCAACGGCCAGATCCGCATGCTCAGGGGCAACTCCATCATAGAAGACCTCGTCAACGGCGACGCCTGGGCGATCATGTCGTACAGCGGCGACATCTTCCAGAAGAACCAAGAAGCAAAAGACCGCCCCGACGACCCGGACCTCTTCGGGTTCGCGATACCTGGCGCTGGCGGGGTGATCTGGGCCGACCACTTCATGGTCCCGAAGACCTCGCCCAACCTGCTCGAGGCCCAGAAGCTTATCGACTTCTACTACGACCCGCAGGTGGCTGCGGAGGTGGCCGCGTGGGTCGCCTACATCACCCCGGTGGTCGGGGCCCGCGAGGAGATGGCCAAGATCGCACCCGAGCTGGCTGACGACCCGCTGATCTTCCCCGACGAGAAGACCTTGGCCCGGTGCCCGCTCGTCCGCGGGTACACCGCTGACGAGTACACCACATACACCCAGAGGTTCCTCGAAGAGCTGGCGGGCACGTGAGAAACAGTCCTTGTCGCGAGAGTCCAGGCGCGGCGCAGCGCGCAGGGACTCTCGCAGCAAGGCCTACAGCTGGACGGTGGCGTAGGTGCCGACCTGGCGGAACCCCACGGCCTCGTACGCGGCGATAGCGCGGGTGTTGTAGGAGTTGACGTACAAGGAGACCACAGGGTCTGCGGTGGCACGGCCGTAGTCGACGACGGCAGCCATCCCTGGTTCCGACAGCCCGGCGCCTCGCCGGTCGGGGACGACCCACACTCCCTGGACCTGGCTGACGCCGAACCCTGAGGCAGCCAGCTCGGCTTTGAAGATCACCCTGGGGCGTCCCCGGTCAGCCTCGACCCGTACGAACGAGCGGCCCTGGGCCACGAGGGTGCGCACCCGCGTGGTGTAGCCGGTGCCGCCTGCGGTCATCGGCGAGTAGCCGACCTCTTCGGTGAACATGTTCACGCAGGCTGGCAAGACGATGTCCAGCTCGTCGGACCGCGACCGCCGCACCGCAGGGTCCGGGTCGACCAGAGGTTCGCGGTCGATGAGCATCGACGGTTGGTCAGGGCGCACGTCCCGGGCGACCATCCGCCCGGCCGCGCTCATATGCTGCCACAGGTCCATGACCAGCTCGGTCGGCCCCACCAACGACGAGTACGCCCGGCGGCGCTGGACAGCCAGGATGGCCAACGCGGCCATGGCCCGGCTACGGGCCGCCGGGTCCAGCCCCGGGGCCACCGGGACCAGGTTGGCGCTGACCAGGCACGCGGCGACCAGCCGCCCACCTTCGACATACCCCCACAGCTCGGACGACGAACGCACCAGCCCACAACGCGACGCAGGGATGAGACGTGCAGAGGCGAGCACCGCGGCAACCGGGTTGGCGGCGCACAACCGCAGCGCCTCAGGCACGTGACGGTCACCGAGCACCTGGGCACCATGGCGCAGGGTCGGGCGTGTGCCCAGCACCGTCATACCTCTAGTTTGCCCCAGGTCACGGCCCTGAGCGCGACGAAACCCCCGATCCGGTCGATAACCGGCTACCGCGACTATCCCTGCGGCGGTATCTCGGCGGCGATCTTGTGCGCTTCGGCGAGCAAAGTCTCGACGATCTTGGACTCGGGGACTGTCGCGACGACCTGCCCGCCGACGAAGATCTGGCCTTTGCCGTTGCCGGACGCCACACCCAGGTCGGCTTCGCGAGCCTCACCAGGACCGTTGACCACGCACCCCATCACTGCCACGCGCAGGGGGACGGGCAGGTCGGCCAGGCCCTCGGTGACCTGCTCAGCCAGGGTGTACACATCGACCTGGGAACGGCCGCACGAGGGGCACGAGACGATCTCCAGGCGCCGTGGCCGCAGGTTGAGCGACTGCAAGATCGCCACACCGACCTTGACCTCTTCGACCGGCGGGGCCGACAAGGACACACGGATCGTGTCACCGATCCCCTGCGACAGCAGCGCGCCAAAAGCGGTGGCGGACTTGACCGTGCCCTGGAACGCCGGGCCCGCTTCGGTGACGCCCAGGTGCAACGGCCAGTCGCCCCGTTCGGCGAGCAGCTGGTAGGCCCGCACCATGACGACAGGGTCGTTGTGCTTGACGGAGATCTTGAAGTCGTGGAAGTCGTGCTCTTCGAACAGCGACGCTTCCCACACGGCTGACTCGACGAGGGCTTCGGGGGTGGCCTTGCCGTACTTGTCCAGCAGGCGCGGGTCCAGCGACCCGGCGTTCACCCCGATCCGCAGCGACACACCCGCGTCTTTGGCCGCCTGGGCGATCTGCTTGACCTGGTCGTCGAACTGGCGGATGTTGCCCGGGTTGACCCGCACCCCTGCGCACCCGGCGTCGATCGCCGCGAACACGTACTTGGGCTGGAAATGGATGTCGGCGATGACCGGGATCGAGCTGGCCCGGGCGATCGTCGACAAGGCAGCCGCGTCGTCGGCGCTGGGCACAGCGACCCGGACGATATCGCAGCCCGCAGCCGTCAGCTCGCCGATCTGCATGAGCGTGGCGTCGGTGTCGGCCGTCGTCGTGGTGGTCATGGACTGCACGGAGACCGGCGCGCTGCCGCCGACTTCGACCTTGCCGACCTTGATAGTGCGGCTGGTACGGCGTGGGGTCAGGGTGTCGGCAGGCACGTGGCCATTGTCGCACCGTGGCAGCACCAGCACTGCCAGGCGTGGTCAGAAGGGGCGGATCGGGTTGACGAAGTCGGCGATGATGAGCACCCCACCCATGACGGCGAGCGCGATGAACACCGCGAAGCCGATGGGGACCAGCCGGGCGGTGTCAGCCGGCACCGTGCTCACGTCACGACGACGCCACCGCGACAGCTGGCGGCGGCCGCCTTCCCACAGCGCTGCGGCAATATGCCCACCGTCCAACGGCGGCAGCGGGATGAGGTTGAACACGAACAACGAGATGTTCAGCATTGCGAGGAGGAACAACAGCGTCGCGACTTTGCTGGTGCCCTCTTCTTCGAGCGCCGTGACTTCCCCGGCGACCCGGCTGATGCCGACGACGCTCATCACCGACTCGGGGTCGCGCTTCTCGCCGCGCACCGTGCTGGCACCCACGTCCCACACTTTCTGCGGGAGCTGCACGACGACCCCAACAACCTGCCACGTCGTCGACGCGACAACGCCGGGAACCTTCGAGACCGGCTCGCGCACGACCTGCGACGTCGGTGTGATCCCCATGAACCCGGCCGTGCGGACCGCGGCAGACGAGCCGACGGGCACCACATTGCCCCCGGCGTCGCGGCCTACCTGCGCGACAGCGACCGGACCCAGCGTGACCTTCTGCCCGTCGCGCTCGACGACGATCTCGACCTTCCGGCCCGCCGAGGCGCCGATCGTGTCGTACAGCTCGCCCCAGCTGCTGATGTTCTTACCATCCCACGACACAATCTTGTCGCCCGGCTGCACACCGGCAGCCACGGCCGGTGACACCTGCTCGTCGGCACCAGCGCACGTGTCCTTCTCGTCCTTCGCGTCCTGCGCGCCGGTCGGGACGCACGCGGCGACCTTCGATACGGTGGTCGTCCCGGCGGAGTGCCCGATACCGACGATGACCACGCCCACGAGCACCATGGCCACCAGCAGGTTCATCATCGGGCCGCCGAGCATGACTGCGAGCTTCTTCGGGGTCGACAGCCGGTAGACCGCACGGTGGTCCTCGCCGGGGGCGATCTCCTCAGCGCTGGCCGCGCGGGCGTCGGCCGCCATACGGCCCCACCAGGTGGTGGGCTCGCTCGCGCCGACAGCCTCGTCTGTGGGGTAGGTGCCGACCAGCCGGACGTACCCGCCCAGCAGGATCCACTTGAACCCGTACTCGGTCTCGCCTTTGACCTTCGACCAGATCGTCGGCCCGAAGCCGATCATGTACTGGCTGACCCGCACACCGAACTTCTTGGCCGGGATCATGTGGCCGATCTCGTGCAACCCGATCGAGACCAAGATCCCGATGACAAAGATGACGACGCCCACGACGTTGGCCATACCCTTCCTCCTTCGTCACCACCATTGTGCCTGGTGCTGACGACTACATCGGTCCGCCAGCCTCGCAGCACGAGAACCCTGCGTGTGCAGCAACCGTCCGGCTCTGTCAGACAAGCGACAGGCTGCCGACAACTGCGAGAGTCGCCACAGCGAGCGCAGCATAACTGGTCACCAGCGCGGCGACGCTGGTCCGTGCACGCACGAGGACTATACCGGCCGCCGCAAGGACGATGGCGGCGAGCAGGACGAACAGCCACCTGCCGGCCCCCACCCGCGCGATGGTGCCGACGGCGTCGAGGCCCAGGTACATGGCTGCGAGGACGGCGGCGACACCCGGCATCTTGGCCAGGTGAAGGTGGTGCCGTGCCACCCTCAGCGGTCCGAAGTAATGGTTCGCTGCTGGAGTGAACAACAACCCGACGGACACGGCGGCAACCACCAGGGCGGCGACCGCAGGACGGTCGATCGTCGTCCAGCTGTGGCGCACCCGCAGGAAACCGACGAGGGCCAGCCCCAGCCAGACCACCGCCAGGTAGCGGGCCACAGGTTCGCCGCGCACGACCACGGCAGCGACCACAGCGCTGACCACGGCGACGAACAGCGTGACGACCTGGATACCCAGGTCAGCGTCCTCGGCGTTGGGCAGCAGGAGCAAGATGACCAGAACTGCCACGACCGACCCGACGAGCCACCCCATACCCACCGCAGCGACGGCGAACGGGCGGTGCCCGTGCAGCGACAGCCCGGCCACGGTGACGGCGTCAGTGGTCGGCGTCGCAGCCGGGACCTGCGGACGGTTCTGCACGACGAGCCTCGGCGGGCGGGCAGGGGGCCGCTCAGGGGCTGGCTGGCTGGTCGCGGTGGCCAGGGAGCCTGCGCTGGCGCGAGCGGCGCGCGCCGGCCGCACCTCCCGGCGGCGCCGACGGGTGGCCCCCAAGACCTGTGTGATGACGACCAGGCTCAGCGCGAGCAAGAACATGATGGTCGCCAGCACGTTCGCCTGTGCGGGGATTCCGCGGTTGGCGGAGATGTACACGAACATCGGGAACGTCTTGACCGACCCGGCGTTGAAGTTCGTCACGATGTAGTCGTCGAACGACAAGCTGAACGACAGCAGGGCCGCGGCGGCGATCCCTGGCAGCAGCAGCGGGAACGTGACCCGGAAGAACGCCACCAACGGGGAGGCGTACAGATCGGCGGCAGCCTCTTCCAGCGCCGGGTCCAGGCTCGCCACACGGGCCTTGACTGTGACGACGACGAAGCTGATGCAGAACAGCACGTGCGCCGCCACGATCGTCCAGAACCCGTACGTGGCCCGCACCATCAAGAACTGCGCGGCAAGGGCCGAACCGAGCACCACCTCCGGTGTGCACATAGGCAAGAAGATGAGCATGTTGATCGCCGACCGGCCCCGAAAACGCACCCTGACCAGCGCGACGGCCAACAATGTGCCCAGCACCGTGGCCCCAGCGGTCGCGGTCGTGCTGACCTGCAACGACGTGGCGAACGCCTCGCAGACCCCGTACGAACCGCACGGGTTTTCCCAGTTCTTCCACGTGAAACCGCGCCAGATGAGGTTCGACTTCTTGTAGTCGTTGAAGCTGAACGCCACGGTGTAGGCGATCGGCACCAGCAAGAACACGAAGGCGAGCCCGGCGAACACTGGGACGACCGCGTTGCCGATACGGAACCTGCGCCACAGCGGTGTGGCTGCCCTGGGGGGTGCCAGCGCCTCGACCTCTGTGTCGAGCACGTCCACAGTGCTCGTCACAGCAGCTCCTCAGTTCCTGAACGGCGTACGTAGGTGATGACCAGGGCCAAGATGATGACCATGAGGATCGCCGACAACGAGGCGGCTGTCGGGTAGTCCAGCAGCTTGGTGAAGCGCTGGTCGACGACCTGCCCGATCATCACCGTGTCGGGGTTGCCCAGCAGGGAAGAGTTGACGTAGTCACCAGAGGCCGGGATGAACACCAGCAGCGTGCCCGAGACCACCCCGGGCATGGACAGCGGGAAAGTCACCTTGCGGAACGTCGTGAACGGCGAGGCGTACAGGTCGGCCCCAGCCTCCAGCATCCGCGGGTCGAGGCGTTCGAGGTTGGCGTAGATCGGCAGCACCATGAACGGCAAGAAGTTGTAGACCAGACCGCAGACCACGACGAACGACGTGGCGGTCAGCCGTCCGTCGGGCGGCAGGACGTGCACCGCCTTCAGCAGGTGCACCACAGGTGCGTCGTCAGCCAGGATCTGCTTCCACGCGATGGTGCGCAGGATGAACGAGGTGAAGAACGGGGCGATGACGAGCACCAGCAGCAACCCCTGCAGCAGCTTGCGGTGCCGGGCACGTACGGCGATGGCGTAGGCCATCGGGTACCCGATGGCCAGGGCGACGAGCGTGGCGACACCCGCGAAGCCCAAGGAACGCACCAGCTGGCGCCAGAAGGACTCCAACGCGACACCGTAGTTCTGCCAGTGCAGGGCAGGGGTGTAGTCGCCCACCTCGGCGCCTGTCTGGCGCACGTACAGGCTGGTGACCAGCATCACCCCGACGGGCAGCACGAAGAACAGCACGAGGTAGACCAGCCCGGGGCCCACCAACCACCAGTGGTGGCCAGAGCGTGCTTGGGTCTTGGGAGCCGCTGCCGTGCCCGCTCCGCCGCCACCCAGGCCGGCAAGCAGGCTCACAGCTCACCGTCCAGAGCACCCTCGCTGGCGTCCTCGTCACCGTCCAGGCCGAACGTGTGCTCGACCTCCCAGGCCAGGTTCACCTGGGTTCCGACACCGACGGTCGTCTCAGAAGCAAGGTTCTGGGTGAACACCCCGAAAGTGCCGAGGCCGACGACTTCGACCTGGTACTGGGTGCTCACCCCCATGAACGACACATCCGTGACGGTGCCCAGACCCACGTGGTTGTGCCCGGCCGGGACGCCCTGGTCGACAGGCACCAGGTGGATCTTCTCTGGCCGCACCCCGACGAGCACCGAACCGCTGGTACGCACCGCCCGGTCGATGGGCACAGCCAGAGACACGTTGTCCGCCTGCACCACGATCCGGTCGCCGTCGGTGCCGGTCACGGTACCGGGCAGCAGGTTGGACTGGCCCAGGAAGTTGGCGACGAACACGGTGTGCGGCCGTGAGTAGAGCTCTTCGGGGGCACCGATCTGCTCGATCCGGCCCTTGTTCATCACCGCGACCCAGTCGGCCATGGTCATGGCCTCCTCCTGGTCGTGGGTGACGTGCACGAAGGTCAGCCCGACCTCGGTCTGGATACGTTTGAGCTCGAGCTGCATCTGCTTGCGCAGCTTCATGTCCAACGCGCCCAACGGTTCGTCCAGCAGCAGCACCTGCGGGTGGTTGACCAGGGCCCTGGCCAGCGCCACCCGCTGTGCCTGCCCACCAGACAGCTGGGTGGGTTTGCGCGAACCCAGGTGCTCCATCTCGACGAGCTCAAGAGCCTCAGCCACTTTCGCGGCCAGTGGTTTGACCCTGCGCCGGCGCAGCCCGAACGCGACGTTCTCCGCGACAGTCAGGTGCGGGAACAGCGCATAGCTCTGGAACACCGTGTTGACCGGCCGGCGGTAGGCACGCACATGTGTCACGTCCTGCCCGCCGATGGCCACCGTCCCGCTGGTCGGCTGTTCCAGGCCCGCGACCATACGCAACGTCGTGGTCTTGCCGCACCCCGACGGACCGAGCAGGGCGACGAACTCGCCCGGCTCGATACGCAGGTCAAGGTCTTCGACAGCGACGAACGACCCGAACTCCTTGCGGACACGCCTCAGCTCGAGGGCGGCGGCACCACTCGGCTCTGGGACAGGCACAGGCGCCTGCGCACGTTCCTTGGTCTTCGAGTTCACTTGCGTGAGGATGGCCATCGTCACTTCCTAGCCACCCCGCAGCGGGGTGATGTCTGGTGCGGCAGGGCGGCTAGTGGCCTGGAACCGCCGCCCTCGGGTCGTGAGCTGGGCGAAGGTCAGGTGCTGGTGAGCTCGGCGAGGAACCTGTCGGTGTAGTCGACGTACTCATCAGCGGAGAACCCGCGCACCAGTGGGCACTTGGCCAAGATCTCCTCGTCGGGGAAGATCAGCGGGTCGTCGACCAGCTCGGGGGCGACCTTCTCCATCGCCTCCCGCGCGCCGACCACCGGGGTGATGTAGTTGACGTACGCGGCCACCTCGGCGGCCACCACGGGGTCGTAGTAGAAGTCGATGAGCTTCTGGACGTTCTCCAGGGCGGTCGAGGCCTTGGGGACCATGAAGTGGTCGGCCCAGATCACCCCGCCGGACTCGGGGACGGCAAACCCCAGCAAGTCCGGGTCCTTGGGGTTCTTCTTCTCCTCTTGGTTCTTCTGGAAGATGTCGCCGCTGTAGGCCACCGTCACCCATGCGTCCCCGGTGACCATGTCCTCCATGATGGAGTTGCCCTTGAGCGAGCGGATCTGGCCGGACCGGCGCTGCTTGGCGATGTCTTCCAGCGCGGTGGAGAACTCGTCGTCGCCCCACTCGCTCGACGGGTCGACACCGTTGGCCCACAGGGCCAGCGCAAGCGTGGAGGTGAACTCTGTGAGGACCTCCACGTGGCCCTTGTACTTCGGGTCCCACAGGTCGTTGAAGTCTTTGAGGCCGCCGGGCACCTTGTCCCAGCGCCAGGCGATCCCGCTCAGGCCCGCCTGCCACGGCACGGTGTGCGAACGGTCCTTGTCGTAGTCGGCGCTGGCCAGCGACTTCATGAGGTTCTTGGTGTTGGGCATGGCCGCGCGGTCCATCTTCTGGGTGTAGCCCTGGCGCACCCAGCGCTCGGCCATCCAGTCGGTGAGGGTGACCACGTCGTAGCCGATGTCCCGGCCTTTGGCCAGACGTCCTCGGACCTTGGCGAAGAAGTCGTCGCAGTCTTCGACGTCTTCCATGTAGTCGACGGAGAGCCCGCTGGTGTCGACGAACCGGTCCAGGGTCGGGTGGGTGTTACCAGCGTCATCGACGTCGAGGTAGAGGGGCCAGTTGCCCCAGCGGATATCGGCCGTAGTTGAGCCCTTGCCGCACGCGGCTAGTGCCGCGGCACCACCGGCTGCACCAAGCAGGCCGAGGAACGACCGGCGTGACAGTCCAGCTGCAGCCGCCCGCTCAGCCAGGTCGCGCAGCACAGGTTCAGGGATGGGCCGTTGTCTCATCATGGTCCTCTCGGGTATCGACGTCGACTCTGAGCCGATCGAAGGCACGGTCGAAAGGTACCGAATGTCCGCGGCCCAACACTCATCACCTCTGGCATCGGGCCGATCGTCACCACCCTGTCGGGAGGACCATCAGCACAGGGTGGGACAAAAGGCCCAGATCCATCTGGGTGACGACGCTGTGTTTGACAGACGACGCACCATTACCGGCTACTACGGGTCTACTCGTCGTCGGCGGGCGGAGGCGCCTGCGTCTGCCGCGTCCGGGTCGGCGACGGGGTCTGCGTCGGGGTCGGCGTCTGCGTCGGGGTCGGCGTCTGCGTCGCCGCCCGGGTCGGCGTCGGCGTCGCGGTGGTCGGGGTCGGGGTCGGGGTGGTCGGGCTCGGGGTCGGCGTCGCTGTCGATGTCGACGTCACCCTCCCGTCCGTGGGCGTCAGCGCCGTGTGGAACCGGTCGGTGTAGTCGACGTACTCGTCCAGGGAGAAGCCCCGCACGAGCGGGCACCTGTTCAACGTGTCCTCGTCGGGGAAGATCAGCGGGTCGCTGGCCAGCCCCGAGGCGATCTTCTCCATCGCCTCCTGCGCGCCGACCACGGGGGTGATGTAGTTGACGTACGCGGCCACCTCGGCGGCCACCGCAGGGTCGTAGTAGAAGTTGATGAGCTTCTGGACAGCGTCCACCTCGGTCGAGGCCTTGGGGACCATGAAGTGGTCGGCCCAGATCACCCCACCGGCCTCGGGGACGGCGAACCCGAAGGGGTCCGGGTCTTTGGGGTCCGCCTTCTCTTCTTGGTTCGCCTGGAAGATGTCGCCGCTGTAGGACACGATCGCCCAGATGTCACCGTCCTTGTTGGCCAGGTCGTCGACGATGCCGTTGCCCTTCATCCCACGCAGGTGGCCAGAGCGGTAGTGCTGGGCGACGTACTCCAGCGCCACCTCGAACTGGTCCGACTGCCAGGGGCTCGACGGGTCGACATCCGTGGCCCACAGGGCCAGCGCGATCGTGGAGGTGAACTCTGAAAGGACCTCCACGTGGCCCGCGAGCTCAGGGGCCCACAGGTCGTCCAGGCTGTTGAGGCCGTTGGGCACCTTGTCCCAACGCCAGGCGATCCCGCTCAGGCCCGCCTGCCACGGCACGGTGTGCGAGCGGTCCGGGTCGTAGTCGGCACTGGCCAGGGACTTCATGATGTTCTTGGTGTTGGGCATCTGATCACGGCGCACCGCCTGGGTGTACCCCTGGCTCACCCAGCGTTCGGCCATCCAGTCGGTGAGGGTGACCACGTCGTAGCCGATGTCCTGCCCTGCGGCCAGAGGTCCCCTGACCTTGGCGAAGAACGCGTCGCAGTCCTCGACGTCTTCCATGTACGTCACCGGGACCCCGGTCTTCTTCTGGAACTGCTCCAGCGTCGGATGGTGACCTGCGTCGTCGACGTCGAGGTAGAAAGGCCAGTTCCCCCAACGCACACCACCTGGGGTGGCGGTCGTCCCGGAGTCTTGGCCACAGGCCGACAGCGCTGCGGCACCGCCTGCTGCGCCGAGCAGGCCCAGGAACGACCGGCGCGACAGCCCAGCGGCGGCGGCCCGGTCGGCCAGCTCGCGCAGCACAGGTTCAGGGATGGGGCGACGTCTCATCATCATCTCCGGGGTCAACTTCGCCTGAGGCGAGTGAAAGCAACGCTCGAAAGGTACCTCTAATGCCTATCGCCAGGAACCCCCCTCCCCCCCAAAGGTTCAACGCAAGCCCACCCTTTCCGTCGCCAGTCCCCCCAGAGGTCTGGGACTGAAGTCCTACACTTTCGGGGCTGGCGGGGGTGGTCGTCCTACACCACCACGACTTACCGGCCTGTGGGCCAGGCTCGCTTGCGCTCATGGTCCCGCTACGGGCACCATCGCGCCGTGACCCCCTCCGTGCCGCTCGACGGGACCGCGAAGGCGATCGTGGAACAGCTCCAAGAGGACGGCCGACGCTCCTACGCGGCGATCGGCCGCGCTGTGGGGTTGTCCGAGGCAGCGGTACGCCAGCGTGTACGGACCTTGACCGAAGCGGGGGTCATGCAGATCGTCGCAGTGACCGACCCGTTGCAGGTGGGTTTCGCCCGCCAGGCCCTCATCGGCGTCACCACCGACTCCGACACCCGCCTGGTGGCGCAGACGTTGGCTGCCCTCGACGAGGTCACTTACGTCATCAGCACCGCTGGGGGGTTCGACGTCCTGGCAGAGGTGGTCTGCGAGGACGACGAGCACCTGCTCGACCTGCTCAACTCTAGAATCCGGGCGATCAGCGGGGTACGGTCCACCGAGACGTTCGTCTACCTCAAGCTCCACAAGCAGAAATATGACTGGGGAACCCGATGACACCGCACGCCAGCCGTGACGACGCCGCCCGCGCCCACCTGTGGGGCCATTTCACCGCCATGTCGTTGTGGGACGACAAGGTCCCCACGATCGCCCGCGGCCAGGGCCACCGGCTGTGGGACACCGACGGCAACGAGTACCTCGACGGCCTGGCCGGTCTGTTCGTCGTGCAGGCCGGGCACGGCCGCACCGAGCTGGCCGCCGCCGCTGCCCGGCAAGCCGAGACGTTGGCGTTCTTCCCGCTGTGGTCCTACGCCCACCCCGTGGCCATCGACCTGGCCGAACGGCTGGCGTCCTACGCACCCGGCCCGCTGAACAGGGTGTTCTTCACCACCGGCGGCGGCGAGGCTGTGGAGTCGGCCATGAAGCTGGCCAAGCAGTACTGGTTGCTGCGCGGGCGTCCCGGCAAGACCAAGATGCTCTCCCGCGCGGTGGCGTACCACGGCACCCCCCACGGCGCGCTGTCACTGACCGGCCTGCCCGATATCAAGACGATGTACGAACCGCTGGTGCCCGGTGCGGTGAAAGTGCCGAACACGAACATCTACCGGGCCGACGAGACGCTGCGCGACGACCCCAAAGCGTTCGGGCGCTGGGCCGCCGACCGTGTGGCCGAGGCGATCGAGTTCGAAGGCCCTGACACGGTCGCAGCGGTGTTCGTCGAGCCGGTGCAGAACGCTGGCGGCTGCTTCCCGCCGCCTGACGGGTATTTCGAGCGTCTGCGCGAGATCTGCGACGCCTACGACGTGCTGCTGGTCTCCGACGAGGTCATCTGCGCGTTCGGCCGGGTCGGGGCGATGTTCGGCTCGCTCGAGTTCGGCTACCAGCCCGACATCATCACCTGCGCCAAAGGTATGACCTCCGGTTACTCCCCCCTCGGGGCGATGATCGCGTCCGACGAGGTGTTCGAGCCGTTCGCCGACGGGTCAGCGACGTTCTTGCACGGCTACACCTTCGGCGGGCACCCGGTGTCCTGCGCGGTGGCCATGGCCAACCTCGACATCTTCGAGTCCGAGAAGCTCATCGACCACGTGCAAGAACACGCCCCGGCGTTCCGCACGACCCTGGAGAAGCTCAAAGACCTGCCCATCGTCGGCGACGTGCGCGGTGCCGGCTTCTTCTACGGCATCGAGCTGGTCAAGGACAAGACCACCCGCGAGACCTTCACCGACGAAGAGGGCGACCGCGTCCTCAAACGCTTCGTCTCCCCCGCCCTGTTCGAGGCAGGCCTGTACTGCCGCGCCGACGACCGCGGCGACCCGGTGATCCAGCTCTCGCCCCCGCTGACTGTCGGCCCAGCCGAGTTCGACCAGATGGAACGTATCCTGCGCGACGTGCTGACACGTGCCTGGGACCAGCTCTAGTGGGGCGTGCTACCGCAGTCCGGTCGGACGCTCCAGCGCCAGCCTGATGAGCTCGTCGACGAGCTCGGTGTAGGGCATACCTGAGACCTGCCACATCGTGGGGTACATCGAGTACGGGGTGAAGCCAGGCATGGTGTTGATCTCGTTGACCACGACCTGGTCGTCGTCGGTGACGAACACGTCGACACGGGCGATACCTTCGCAGTCGAGGGCTTCGAAGGTGCGCACGGCCACGTCCTGGACGGCGGCGGTGACCTGAGGTGACAGGTCCGCCGGGCACAGCAGCTGCACACCGTCGGCGTTGAAGTACTTGGCCTGGTAGTCGTAGAAGGTGTGGGCGGGGTCGGTCACGACGATCTCGCCGGGCAGCGACGCCCGCGGGCGGGCCCCGTCACGCCCCCCGAGCACCGCGCACTCGACCTCACGGCCCACGACCGCTGCCTCGACGACGATCTTGGGGTCGTGGCGCGCGGCCTCGGCCAGGGCCTCGGGCAGGTCTGCGGCGTCGTCCACCCGGGAGATACCCAAGGACGACCCCGCACGCGCAGGTTTGACGAACACTGGCAGGCCCAGGCCGGCCAGGTCGGCGAGCACAGCGGGCAGGTCGGCGGCCACCTGGTGGGCACGCACAGTGCGGAACGGGCTGACAGCCAGGCCGTTGCCGACGAGCACGACTTTCATCATCTGCTTGTCCATACCGACCGCTGAGGCGAGGACCCCAGCGCCGACGTAACGCACGTCCGCCAGCTCCAGCAGGCCCTGGAGGGTGCCGTCCTCGCCATAGGGCCCGTGCAGCAGGGGGAACACCACGTCGACCGTCCCCAGCTGCGTGGGTGCCAGACCAGGCTCGACCAGCTGCACGTCGCGGCTGCCGCCTTGGGGCAGCAGCACCTGGGCTGTGGCGTCTTCGACCTGCGGCAGGTGGCCGGGCTGGATCGCCCAGCGGGCCGGGTCGTCATCAGCGAGCACCCACCGACCTTCGCGGGTGATACCCACAGCCAGCACGTCGTAGCGGTCCCGGTCGATCGCGGCCAGCACTCCCCCGGCGGTGGCACAGCTGATGGAGTGCTCGCCAGAGCGCCCCCCGAACAGCACCAGCACCCGCGGGCGGGCAGGCAACGTCGTTTCCACGGCTTGTTCCATGAAGGTGAGCCTATCGTCGCGTTCAGGTGTGTTGGTCGGGTTTGACCGGCGGGGGCGTCCCGGCGTTCTCCGCCTTGCGCGGACGCGACAGCAACCGCACGGCCAGCTGGTCGACCGACAGGTCTCCGTCCAGCACCGCTGCCACCGCTTCGGTGATCGGCATATCCACACCGACGTCACGGGCCAGGCCGCACACCGGCCGGGCCGACATCACCCCTTCGGCCGTACCACCGGTGGCCACCAACGCGTCGGCCAGCGTCGCCCCCTGGCCCAGGTAGGTCCCCAGACGGTGGTTGCGAGAGTCCGGCGAAGCACAGGTGGCCATGAGGTCACCCATCCCCGCCAGACCGCCGAACGTCGCCGACTGCGCACCCAGCTCCAGCCCGAGCCGGGTGATCTCGACCAGCCCCCGGGTGATCAGCGTGGCCATGGTGTTGAAACCCAGACCCCGTCCCTGGGCGATCCCCACCGCCAGAGCGATGACGTTCTTGACCGCCCCGCACAGCTCGACGCCCACGACGTCGCAGTTGGTGTACGGGCGGAAATACGACGACGCGCACGCGGCAGCGACCCGGTCCGCGGTCTCCGCCTCGGTCGCGGCGACGACGGTCGCCGTGGGCTGGCGGGCGGCGATCTCGTGCGCGAGGTTCGGGCCCGAGACCACGGCCATCCTGTCGGGCGGTACGACGAGCACCTGCGACAGCATCTGGCTCATCAGCTGGTCGGTGGTCAGCTCTACACCTTTCATGAGCGAGACCACCACGGTGTCCGGGCCCAGGTGCTCACCGAGCCCGGTCAGCACCGCCCGTGCCGACTGCGACGGGATAGCCACTGCGACCAGGTCCGCCCCGGCCACGCACGCAGCGATATCCGCCTGTCCGGTGACAGCGTCAGGCAGGCGCACACCAGGCAGGTACGCCTCGTTGGTGTGCCGGGTGGCGATCTGCTCGCACACCTGCGCGTCGCGTCCCCACACGCTCACGTCGCACCCAGCGTCGGCGAGCACCGCGGCGAAGGTCGTGCCCCAGCTGCCAGCGCCGAGCACCGCAGCCCTCGTGCCGTGGCCCTGGCCAGAACCCAGGCCGGAGCCCAGGAGGCCGTTCACCGGGCTGTTCGCTGGGCCGTTCGCTGGGCCGTTCATCGGGCGGTTCACCGGGGCACCCTGGTGCCGGCCTCTGGGTCCCAGAGCCCGTCTGGCGGGTTTTCGCCACGCAGCTGTGCCACCTGGTCGGTCAGCCGGGCCACGAGACGCGCCGTCACGTCGTGGACTGCCTCCGGGGTGCCGCGCAGGTCCTCGACCTGCAGCGGTGGACCCGCGAGCACCTGGATGGTCTTGCGCGGAACCACCCGCAGCAGCGAGCCGCGCGGGGCCATCACCTGGTGCACCCCCCACTGGACGACCGGTATCACCGGCGCCCCGGTCTCCAGCGCGAGGCGGGCTGTGCCGGTCTTGGCGCGCATCGGCCACAGGTCCGGGTCCGTGGTCAGCGTCCCCTCGGGGAACACCAGGACGCACTCACCGCGCTCCAACGCCTCGGCTGCCGCGTCCAGGGACCGTGCCCCGGTAGCGGCGCCCCGGTGCACCGGGATCACCTCAAGACCGGCCAGCACCCGTCGTAGCACCGGCACTTTGAACAGCGTGTGCTTGGCCATGATCCTGGGCGCGAAGCCGTTGTCCCACAAGAAGTGGCACATGGTCACCGGGTCGAGGTTCGTGGTGTGGTTGGTGGCGACGAGAAACCCACGGTCGGTCGGCAGGTGCTCGGCACCGGTCCAGGACCTGGCAGACATCGCCTGCAGGGCAGGTCTGACGAAGGCAGCGAGGAAGCGGTACGTCCGGGTGGACCGCGGCGGAGGCCGCAGAGGGGGCATGAGAATCGATCGTACCGGCCCCCGTCACCGCCGACGTCCCCGCCCCGCCCCAAACACCCCCTCGCAGGAGCGAGCTGTCAGTCGGTCTCTCGGGAGAACTGGGCACCCAGCGCTTCGAGCTTGTCGGTGAACCGTTCGTACCCGCGGTCGATGAGGCTGATACCGCGGACCGCCGACTGGCCCTTGGCGGCCAGCGCAGCGATGAGGTGGCTGAACCCCCCGCGCAGGTCAGGGACCTCGATGTCGGCTGCGGACAGGGGTGTGGGCCCAAAGATCACGGCCGAGTGGTAGAAGTTGCGCTGGCCGAACCGGCACGCGTGCCCACCCAGGCACTCGCGGTACAGCTGGATGGTCGCGCCCATGGACTCCAGCGCCTCGACGAACCCGAACCGCTTCTCGTACACCGTCTCGTGGACGATCGACAGCCCGCGCGCCTGGGTCAGCGCCACGACCAGCGGTTGTTGCCAGTCCGTCATGAACCCGGGGTGCACGTCGGTCTCCAGGTGGATCGAGTGCAGGTCGGCCCCTGGGTGGAAGAAGCTGATGCCGTCGTCGTCGATGACGAACTCGCCGCCGACCTTGCGGAACGTGTTCAAGAACGTGGTCATATCAGCCTGGTGGGCGCCGCGTACGTACACGTCGCCGCAGGTGGCCAGAGCCGCGGACGCCCACGACGCGGCCTCGATACGGTCAGGCATAGCCGTGTGGGTGTACCCCACCAGGCGCTGCACCCCTTCGATCCGGATGACACGGTCGGTGTCCACCGAGATGATCGCGCCCATCTTCTGCAGCACGTTGATAAGGTCGGCGATCTCCGGCTCGATCGCCGCGTTCGACAGCTCGGTGATCCCCTCGGCACGCACCGCGGTCAGCAGCAGCTGTTCGGTGGCACCCACCGACGGGTACGGCAGGGCGATCTTCGTGCCGCGCAACGGTCCGGGCGCCGACAGGTGGATCCCGCCTTCGGCCTTTTCGACCACCGCGCCGAACTGGCGCAAGATCTCCATGTGGAAGTCGATCGGCCGCCCGCCGATCGCGCACCCGCCCAGGTCAGGGATGAACGCCTCTCCCAGCCGGTGCAGCAGCGGCCCACAGAACAAGATCGGGATCCTGCTGGCCCCTGCCAGGGTGTCGACCCCGGCGACCATCGGCGTGCGCACGTTGCACGGGTCGAGCTCGACAACCCCGTCCTGCGGGCAGTGCCGCACATGCACCCCGTGCAGCTCCAACAGCTCGGAGACCACCTGGACGTCACGGATCATCGGTACGTTGCGCAGCTCGCTGGGCCCCTCGCCCAGCAGCGCGGCCACCATCGCCTTGGACACGAAGTTCTTGGCACCGCGCACAGTGATCTCACCGTGCAGCGGGTTCCCACCGTCGACGTAGAGCATGTCAGCCATAGGGACATCGTCTCCCATCTGCGCGTCCAGCGTGCGGCAAACATCCTATACGCACCGATCAGACGCACCCACGAGCAAGCACTGCCACGTCGGCCCGGATATGGCGCGATGGTGGCGGCACCCAGGCTAGGCCGTCAGCGCACCTTTTGCCGAACCCACGCCCGTGCCTGGCGCAGTCAGGAGACCGGGACGGCCCGGGCGGAGACGATCGGCTGGGGCGGCAGGTGCTTGGCAGGCAGGGTGCGCGGACGCCACGACTGGCGACCGGCCTCGAAAGCGGCGATCTCGTCCTCGTGCTGCAAGGTCAGGCTGATGTCGTCCAGACCTTCCATAAGACGCCAGCGGGTGTAGTCGTCGACGTCGAACGGCACCACGACGTCGTCGCAACGCACCGTCTTGGCTTCGAGGTCCACGGTGACCTCGGTACCGGGCCGGGTCTCCAGGACTTTCCACAACAGCTCGACGTCCTCGGCGGCGACCTGGGCGGCGAGCAGACCCTGCTTGCCGGCGTTGCCGCGGAAGATGTCGGCGAAACGGGGCGAGACGACGACCCGGAAACCGTAGTCGTGCAGCGCCCACACCGCGTGCTCGCGCGACGAACCGGTGCCGAAGTCCGGGCCGGCGACCAAGACCGAGCCGTTGGCGTAAGCGCTGAGGTTGAGCACGAACGACGGGTCGGCACGCCACGCGGCGAACAGCGTGTCTTCGAAGCCGGTGCGGGTGACGCGTTTGAGGTACACCGCGGGGATGATCTGGTCGGTGTCGACGTTAGAGCGTCGCAGCGGGACGCCGACGCCGGTGTGCTGGGTGAACGTGTCCATGGCAGGGCTCCTCAGACGGTGACCGTGGGCAGCGGGCTGCCGTCGAACTCGGACAGGTCGGTACCGACGGGCAGGTCCAGGTCCGCCAGCGACGACAAGGTGCCGCGCACCGCGGTGGCCGCAGCGACCACAGGCGAGACCAGGTGGGTGCGTCCGCCTTTGCCCTGGCGGCCCTCGAAGTTGCGGTTCGACGTGGACGCCGAACGCTCGCCGGGGGCCAGCTGGTCAGGGTTCATGCCCAGGCACATCGAGCACCCGGCGTTGCGCCACTCGGCGCCAAAATCCGTGAACACCCGGTCCAGGCCCTCGGCCTCGGCCTGAAGGCGCACCCGGGCGGAGGCAGGTACGACCAAGACCCGCACACCGTCGGCCTTACGACGCCCTTTGACCACCTTGGCGGCGGCGCGCAGGTCTTCGATACGGCCGTTGGTGCACGAGCCGATGAACACCGTGTCCACGGTGATGTCGCGCAGCGGGGTGCCCGGGACCAGGCCCATGTACTCCACCGCACGCTCGGCGGCGACCCTGGCAGCGTCGTCGGCAATGTTCTCCGGAACGGGTACCGAACCCGACAGCGGCAGACCCTGGCCCGGGTTGGTGCCCCAGGTCACGTACGGTTCCAGCCCGGCTGCGTCGATGGTGACGACAGTGTCGAAAACCGCGTCGTCGTCGGTGCGCAAGGTGCGCCAGTACGCCACAGCGGCGTCCCAGTCGGCGCCGGTGGGCGCGTGCGGACGGCCCTCGAGGTAGGCGAACGTGGTCTCGTCGGGGGCGATCATGCCTGCACGGGCACCGGCCTCGATAGACATGTTGCAGACCGTCATCCGGCCTTCCACGGACAGCGCACGGATCGCCTCGCCGCGGTACTCGATGACGTGGCCCTGGCCGCCGCCGGTGCCGATCTTGGCGATGACAGCGAGGATGACGTCTTTGGCGCACGTGCCAGGGGGCAGGGCGCCGGTGATCTCCACGGCCATGGTCTTGAACGGGGCCAGCGGGAGGGTCTGGGTGGCCAGGACGTGCTCGACCTCGGACGTGCCGATACCGAACGCCAGGGCGCCGAACGCGCCGTGCGTCGAGGTGTGCGAGTCGCCGCAGACCACTGTCAGGCCTGGCTGGGTCAGGCCGAGCTGGGGGCCGACCTGGTGGACGATGCCCTGGTCAGCGTCGCCCAGACAGTGCAGCCGGACGCCGAACTCGGCGGCGTTGGCCCGCAGCGTGTCGATCTGGGTGCGCGACGTGGCGTCGGCGATCGGCAGGTCGATGTCGGTGGTCGGGGTGTTGTGGTCTTCGGTGGCGATCGTCAGGTCCCGGCGGCGGACCTGGCGCCCGGCCAGGCGCAGGCCCTCGAACGCCTGCGGGCTGGTCACCTCGTGCAGCAGGTGCAGGTCTATGTAGAGCAGGTCGGGGGCACCGTCCTCGTGGCGAACGACGTGCGCGTCCCACACCTTCTCGGCCAGAGTCCGGCCCATCACGTATCTCCTTGTATCCTCACCATGTCAGCGGACCGACGATTCCGACCCGGAAGCCCGTGGATCTCATATCCTGAGACGCCTGTACCGATCCATGGACCACTCTAGGGGAATCGAGACAATGATTCACCCCAAAGGTTGTTGCGTCTCAGGCTTCGAGACGCCAGTATCGATTCATGGACAATTCGAGCGGCGTCGGTGTGCTGGACAAAGCGGCAGCAGTCCTGTCGGCGCTGGAGGCTGGCCCGGCCACCTTGGCACAGCTGGTGGCCGCCACCCATCTTGCCCGTCCGACGGCCCACCGTCTCGCGGTGGCGCTGGAGCACCACCGCCTGGTGGCCCGTGACATGCAGGGCCGCTTCGTGCTGGGTCCGCGGCTGTCGGAGCTGTCGACCGCCGCTGGGGAGGACCGTCTGCTCGCCGCGGCGAACCCGGTCCTCGCGGCTCTGCGCGACCACACCGGCGAATCCGCCCAGCTGTACCGGCGCCAAGGCGAGATGCGTATCTGCGTGGCTGCCGCCGAACGCCCCATAGGCCTGCGCGACTCGATACCCGTCGGCGCGACGCTGTCCATGCTCGCTGGCTCTGCCGCGCAGGTGCTGCTCGCCTGGGAAGAGCCCGACCGCCTCCACAGGGGCTTGCAAGGCGCGAAGTTCACCGCCACGATCCTGTCCGGCGTCCGCCGTCGCGGCTGGGCCCAGTCCGTCTCCGAACGTGAGGTAGGCGTCGCCTCGGTCTCCTCCCCCGTACGAGCCCCCTCCGGCCGCGTCATCGCCGCCGTCTCCGTCTCCGGCCCCCTAGAACGCCTCACCCGCCAACCCGGCCGCCTCCACGCCGCCGCAGTGGTCTCCGCCGCCAACAAGCTCACCGAAGTCCTCCGCCGCGCCGCCGACTGACCGACTTCGCAAGCCCCGGGGCCAGACCGGGCGAGACGGTGGGGACCGGGCGAGACAGTGGGGACCGGGCGAGACAGTGGGGACGGTTCCTCAGTCTTCGGCGCCCCCGCTGTAGTGCACCAGGCCCTTCGGCTCACCAGCGAGACGGTGGGGCACCAGCGAGACGGTGGGGACGGTTCTTCAGTCTGAAGACAGTGGGGACGGTTCCTCAGTCTTCGGCGCCCCCGCAGTGGTGCACCAGGCCCTTCGGCTCACCAGCGAGACGGTGGGGACGGTTCCTCAGTCTTGCCCACTGCGCCGTGAAACGGCGCAGCTTGGCAAGACAGTAGGAACCGTCCCCACCGTCTCGCCCTTGCGCGATGCCCCACCCAGCCACGAGTCACCCAACCATGGGTCAGGTTGAGGTTGGCTGGGTTGGGAGTTGACGTCCCGTGCGCCATCCAACGGCCGGCCCCGCCGGCCGAGCCAGGGGGTCACGGGGGGCTGGAGCCCCCCGTGCGGGTGCGGGGCTGGGCCCCGCACAGCATGCGAAGGGCGACGTGGCTTGCCTTCGGCAAGCACACGTCGCCCTCGACCTCGCTCGTACCCCCGACGGGATTCGAACCCGTGCTACCGCCGTGAGAGGGCGGCGTGCTAGGCCGCTACACAACGGGGGCAAGCGTCTGGTGGACCTGACGGAGCAGCATCGTACCGTATGGACCACCGCTGGGGTGCCAGGACTCGAACCTAGACTAAGTGAACCAGAATCACTCGTGCTGCCGATTACACCACACCCCACTGGCGGACGTCCGGTCCCCTCGGGGGGCCTTGGGGCGAACGTCGTACCGCCGAGGTACCTTACCCGGTCTATGGAGCACTGGTCCAACCGATGGGGTCTGATGGCCTCACGGGCGCGGGACGAAACCGATCTCGGACACGTCGTACCAGAGCAGGTCGCGTTCGTCGAGCCGGTCGGCGGCGGTGTGGTCGCCGTTGGCGGCTGCGGCGACATCGGCGGCGGCTTGTGGTTCGTCGACCAGCAGGCATGCGAGCTGGTCGGGTGTGACTGGGCCTGGCAAGACGACGGTGGTGGGCCCGGCGTCGGGTGTGGGGCGGGCACCGGCGACGTCGGCGGCGACGACCACGCGCAGCCGTGGTGCGTCAGGGTCGGCGGTGAGCAGGGCGAGGGCGGCGTCGGCTGCGGTGAGCTGGGCGACGTATTCGCGGCCTTCGTCGTCGGCGTCGGGCAGGGCTTGGCGCAGGGCGGGGGTCACGGCGTGGGCTTGGCGGGCTGGTAGGTCGGCTCCGGGACGCACCTCGTCGAGGGTCGCTGGCAGGTAGACGCGCACGGACTCATTTTGCCCCACTGAAGTGGTGGGCGGAATTGGGACGTTTCATGACAGACTGTTCCCATGCCAGTAGCGCGCTTCCTCACTCTCACTGATGTCACCGAGGTTCTGAACATCTCCATGTCCCAAGCTCGTGCGCTTGTGCGGTCCGGAGAGCTGGAAGCCATCCAGATAGGCGGGCGCGGTGTGTGGCGCATCGAGGACGCCAAGCTCGAGGAGTACATCTCCCGCTGCTACGAGTACAACCGCGAACGTACCCAGCTGCCCACCTGAGGCGTCCAGCGCGGCTCCACGCTGCCGGTGCGCGGGTGTCGTCGCTCCTATGCACTGCCTCCCGGCTCCCGCACCTGGCGAAACAGCCGGAAACTGGCACCTGAAACGCCCCACACCGCCGGGCCGGGTGTGGCAGGCTGTCAGCATCTGCCAGAGCGGGACGGCGTCGAGGGGACGCCGGGCAAAGGGGGGCACGATGGGGACAGCGACGTTGGCGCACACCACCCAGCTACGGGTGCGGCCGGTACCTCGTCCGCCACGGGCGGTCATGGCAGTACCGGCGGAACCGCAGGAGCCGGTGCCGACGCTGGCCGAGCGGGTTGTCATAGGCCGGACCATTCCACCGCCGCGCGCGGACGAGCCGTCGACGGCCCCGCAGGCCGACGCGACCCAGGTGGCGCAGACGTTGTGCGGCCCGTTGGTGGAAGTGGTCGTCGGGACGCGTTCTGCGAGCCAGGTGGCGCGGTGGGTGACCCCGCACGTGCTGGCCCGGCTGCGTCAGCGGGCACGGCTGACACCGGCGCCGCCACAGGGGGCGTACAGGGTGCCGGTGGTGCGTCGGCTCGTCACGTGCCGCCTGGGTGCAGCGGTCGAGGTTGCCGCAGCCGTGGACGACTCGCGCCGCACACGCGCCGTGGCGATGCGGCTGGAACCGCACCACGGTGTGTGGCGCGTCACCGCCCTCGAGCTCGCCTAAGGCGTGTCTCCTCACCCCGTGCACGCTACGGCGCGTGGGGTTGAAGACATGCCCTGAGACTCAGCGTGGACCCAGGTTCAGCGTTTGCGGCGGGCTTGTTTGGCTGCGCGGCGACGGGCCTCACGGTTGGCACCGCCAGGAGCCGCACCGCCTGGGCCACCAGAGGCTGCCGGGTCAGCGGCGTCGGCGGAGACGCGGGGGCTGCGGACCCTGCCTTGGTCGGAGCGTGTCTCCACGTGGCCGTCTTCGCTGGGGGCCGAGTACTGCAGGGGCATCTGCTTTTCTGGGCCGTCCAGGCCTTTGGCGACCAGACGCGGGGCTCCACGGCGCGCGGTGCCGCCGGTCTTCAGCGAGGGGGCTTGTCTGGCCGGTGCGGGCTGGTCGTCGGGCACGGGGGCGGGGGCGACCGGCTCGTCCTCGACGGTCTCTTCGTCTTGCACCTGGACCTGGAGGTTGAACAAGAAGCTGGTGGTCTCTTCTTTGATCGCGTCGATCATGGCGGAGAACAGCTGGTAGCCCTCACGCTGGTACTCGATGAGGGGGTCGCGCTGGGCCATGGCACGCAGGCCGATACCTTCTTTGAGGTAGTCCATCTCGTACAGGTGCTCACGCCACTTGCGGTCCAGGACCGACAACGTGACGCGACGTTCGAGCTCGCGCAGCTGTTCGGTGCCCAGCTCCTGCTCACGGTCGCCGTAGGCCACCTCCGCGTCGGAGATCACCTCCCGTTCGAGCAGCTCGGCAGTCACGCGGTGCAGCCCGTCGGCCTGGACGAGCACCTCGTCGACGGTGATCGACACGGGGTAGACGGTGCGCAGGGCGGTCCACAGCGCTTCCATGTCCCAGTCCTCGGCGTGGCCCTCGCCGGTGGCCTGGGCGATGTAGTCGCGCAAGACGTCCTCGCGGAACTGCGTGACCTCGTCGTGCATGTCCTCGCCCTCGAGCACCTGGCGGCGCTGGCTGTAGATCACCTCGCGCTGGCGGTTCATGACGTCGTCGTACTTGAGGACGTTCTTGCGGATCTCGAAGTTGCGGGCCTCGACCTGCGCCTGCGCGGACTGGATACCGCGGGTGACCATCTTGGACTCCAGCGGCATGTCCTCGGGGAACCCGGTGCGCGACATCATCGACTCGGCCAGGCCGGAGTTGAACAGCCGCATGAGGTCGTCGGCCAGGCTCAGGTAGAACCGCGACTCGCCCGGGTCTCCCTGACGCCCTGACCGGCCGCGCAGCTGGTTGTCGATACGCCGCGACTCGTGCCGTTCGGTGCCCAGCACGTACAGCCCGCCCAGCTCGACGACCTCGTCGTGCTCGGCGGCGACCGCCTCTTTGGCGCTGGCGAGGGTCTGCGGCCAGGCAGCCTCGTACTCCCCCGGGCTCTCCGTGGGGTCCAGGCCGGCTTCTTTGAGCGCTGCGACGGCCATGAACTCGGCGTTGCCGCCGAGCATGATGTCGGTACCACGCCCGGCCATGTTCGTGGCGACTGTGACCTGCCCTTTGCGCCCGGCCTGGGCGACGATGTCGGCCTCCCGGGCGTGCTGCTTGGCGTTGAGCACGTGGTGCGGCACCCCGGCCCGGCGCAGCAGCCCCGACAGGTGCTCGGAGGTTTCCACGCTCGCGGTGCCCACGAGCACCGGCTGGCCTTTGGCGTGACGTTCGACGATATCGTCGACGACCGCGTCGAACTTACCTTCGGTGCCTTTGTACACCAGGTCTTTGTTGTCGATGCGGACCATCGGCTGGTTCGTGGGGATCGGCACGACACCGAGCTTGTAGGTGCCCATGAACTCGGCAGCCTCGGTCTCGGCGGTACCGGTCATCCCGGCGAGCTTGTCGTACATACGGAAGTAGTTCTGCAACGTGATCGTCGCCAAGGTCTGGTTCTCGGCCTTGATAGGCACGCCCTCTTTGGCCTCGATCGCTTGATGCATCCCCTCGTTGTAACGCCGACCAGGCAGGATGCGGCCGGTGTGCTCGTCGACGATGAGCACCTCACCGTCGAGGACGACGTAGTCCTTGTCGCGTTTGAACAGCTCTTTGGCGCGGATCGCGTTGTTGAGGAACCCGATGAGCGGGGTGTTCAGCGACTCGTACAGGTTGTCGATCCCCAGGTAGTCTTCGACCCTTTCGATCCCAGGTTCCAAGATACCGACGGTGTGCTTTTTCTCTTCGACCTCGTAGTCACGGTCGCGTTCTAGCCGCAGCACGACCTTCGCGAACTCGGTGTACCAGCGGTTGACGTCGCCAGAGGCCGGGCCGGAGATGATGAGCGGGGTACGGGCCTCGTCGATCAAGATCGAGTCCACCTCGTCGACGATGGCGTAGGCGTGCCCGCGCTGGACGAGGTCTTCCATCCGCCAGGCCATGTTGTCGCGCAGGTAGTCGAAGCCGAACTCGTTGTTGGTACCGTAGGTCACGTCCGACGCGTACTGCTTGCGCCGTTCGGCTGGTGGCATCTGCCCGAGGATGCACCCGGTGGACATCCCCAAGAACCGGAACACCCGCCCCATGAGCTCGCTCTGGTACGAGGCGAGGTAGTCGTTGACCGTGACGATATGCACACCTTTGCCCGACAGGGCGTTGAGGTACGCCGGCAGTGTCGCGACCAGCGTCTTGCCCTCGCCGGTCTTCATCTCGGCGATATTCCCCCGGTGCAGTGCCGCCCCGCCCATGATCTGCACGTCGAAGTGCCGCTGCCCCAGGGTGCGCCGCGAGGCCTCGCGGACCACCGCGAATGCCTCGGGCAGCAGCGAGTCCAGCGACTCGCCGTCGCGGTACCGCTCGCGGAACCTGTCGGTCTCCTCGCGCAGCTCTTGGTCGCTGAGCTCCTCCAACCCGTCCTCCAGGGCGTTGACCTGCGCGGCCAACCCTTTGAGTTGTTTGAGGATGCGCCCTTCGCCCATCCGCAGGACCTTGTCGACGATCGCCGGCACGCGCTCAACTCCCAACTCATGCCCCGCAGCGGGGCCTCTTATATCGCGAGCGGGTCCATCGTAGGGCGCAGGGGGCCTCCAAGGCGCAGGCGGCCCGCGCGGGCGGGGGTAACTGCCGGACTTGCGCGTCTATTGTCGCGCGACTAATCGACACCTGTCCTACAGTGGTCGGGTCGCCGCGCTCCGTAGGAGGAAGCCGATGCCCCAGGCACCACAGGCACAGGTCCAGCAACGCACCGGGGTGACCCGGCGCACCGTCTTGAAGTGGTCAGCAGTCACCGGGGGGGCCGCCGCTCTGGTCTCCACCGGGGTGGGCCTGCAGATGGGCAGGGCCGGGGCGTCCGCTCCGGAACCGACGGCTCCCGGCGACGGGATGGCAGGGGTCGACGCCACCGTGTGGTCGGCGTGCACAGTCAACTGCGGGTCGCGGTGCCCGGTGCGGCTGCAGGTCAAAGACGGGACGGTCGTGCGGGTGCTGCCCGACAACACCGGCACCGACGAGCTGGGCAGCCAACAGGTACGTGCGTGCGTGCGTGGACGCTCGATCCGCCACCGCATCTACAACCCTGACCGGCTCAAACGGCCGATGAAACGTGTGAAAGGCTCCAAGCGCGGCGAAGAGAAGTGGGAAGAGATCTCCTGGGACCAGGCCCTGGACGAGATCGCCGCGAAGATGAAGCAGATCAAAGACGAGTACGGCAACGAGGCCATCTACATCAACTACGGCACGGGGACGCTCGGGGCGACGATGGCGTGCTCGTGGCCTCCGGACGCCACCCCTTTCGCCCGGCTGATGAACACCTGGGGCGGCTACCTCGACCACTACTCGGACTACTCCACCACCGCGATCACCGCGGCGTACCCGTACTTCTACGGCGGCTGGGTGTCGAACAGCTCGTTCGACGACGCGGCCAACGCCCAGCTGCAGGTGATGTTCGGCAACAACCCGCTGGAGACTCGTATGTCCGGCGGTGGCCAGCTGCTGGTCACCCAGAAGACCAAAGCCGACCACGCGGTACGCACCATCGTCGTCGACCCGCGCTACTCGGAGACCGCGGCGGTCCTCGGCGACGACTGGGTGCCGATCCGGCCAGGCACAGACGCGGCGCTGGTGGCAGGCATGGTGCACGTCATGTTGGCCGAAGACCTGCACGACCAGGCGTTCCTCGACACCTACTGCGTCGGTTTCGACGAGGCCACACTGCCCGACGGTGCGGCGCCCGGCTCGTCGTACCGGGCGTACGTAGAAGGCAAAGGCCCGGACGCCACCGAGAAGACCCCCCAGTGGGCCGCCGAGATCACCGGGCTGCCCGCAACACGTATCCGCCAGCTGGCCCGCGACATCGCCGGGGCCAAACCGTGCGCGATCACCCAAGGCTGGGGCCCGCAGCGCCACGCCAACGGTGAGAACACCTCCCGCGCGATCTTCTTGCTGGCGTGCGTCACCGGGAACGTGGGTATCCCCGGTGGCGGCAACGGGGCCCGCGAGTCCGCGCAGGGGCTGGGGATCAGCCAGCCGTTCAACTACGGGATCGCTAACCCCTCGAACAAGATCATCTCGGTCTTCTCCTGGCTCGACGCCATCGACCACGGCGAGAAGATGGACACTTTCAACGCCGGGGTCGGCGAGAAACCCGAACCCGGTGTGCGGGACATGAAAGTGCCGGTCGACGACGCCGGGCAGCCGACGAACGTCAAGCTGGACGTGCCGGTCAAGATGGTCTGGCAGTACGCCGGCAACTCGGTGGTCAACCAGACCGGCGACAACAACGAATCAGCCAGGATCCTCGCCGACGACACCAAGTGCGAGCTCATCGTCGTGTGCGACATCCAGTACACGACCTCGGCCCGGCACGCCGACTACGTGCTGCCAGGCACGTCAGCCGCCGAAGAGTTCGACTACCACCCCGGTGAGAGCGCCGGACCGATGGCCTACGGCATCGTCTCGTCACAGGCGATCGAGCCGCTGTACGAGTGCCGCAGCGTTTTCGACATCTGCACCGACCTGGCCAAACGGCTGGGCACCGAGCAGGCGTTCACCGAGGGCAAGTCCCGCGAGCAGTGGCTGCGCGACACGATCGACACAGGCCGCGCGGACAACCCGGACCTGCCCGACTACGACGCCTGGCGCCAGATGGGTATCTTCCGCAAGGACCAAGGCCCAGTGGTCGCGATGGAAGACTTCCGGACCGACCCAGGCGCCAACCCTCTGGGCACCCCGTCGGGCAAGATCGAGATCTACTCTGGACGGCTCGCAGCGATGGCTGCTGCCTGGCAGTTCGGGGTGTTCCGTCCCGAGCTGCCCGGCGACGTGCTCACCCCCATCCCCGAGCACGTGGCGACCTGGGAGGGCGAGGCTGAGGCCAAAGCGTCCAAGCAGTACCCGCTGCAGGTCATCGGCCACCACTTCAAGGGCCGGACCCACTCGACCTACGGCAACGTGGACTGGTTGAAAGAAGCCCACCCCCAGGTGGTGTGGATCAACCCGCTCGACGCCGAACCCCGCGGTATCTGCAACGACGACGACGTGTTCGTCTTCAACGAGCGCGGCACCATCCGCATCAAGGCGAAAGTCACCGAAAGGATCATGCCGGGGGTGCTGTCGGTGCCCCAAGGGGCCTGGTACCACCCTGACAAGAAGGTGAGCCCACCGTCGAAGGCCAACGGCGACCACCCGGTCGACACGGCCGGGTCCATGAACACCCTGACGTCGTTGCACCCCACGCCGCTGGCCAAGGGGAACGCGGTGCACACGACGATCGCCGACGTGGTGCGAGCCTGAGGAGGCTGACGATGTCCGAGAGCCTGACCGCCAAAGGCGCAGACTACGGTTTCCGGTTCGACCAGTCGCTGTGCACCGGCTGCAAAGCGTGCCAGGTCGCCTGCAAGGACAAGCACGACCTGCCCGTCGGAGTCACCTGGCGGCGGGTCGTGGAGTACACAGGCGGTTCGTGGCAGGTCGACGGGGCGACAGTGACGCCCAACGTGTTCACCTACTACACGTCGATCTCCTGCAACCACTGCGACAGCCCGATCTGCGTGCAGGTGTGCCCGACGACAGCGATGACCCGCCGCGACGACGGCACGGTCTACGTCGACCAGTCCAAGTGTGTGGGCTGCCGCTACTGCGAGTGGGCGTGCCCCTACTCGGCACCGCAGTTCAACTCCAAGACCGGCCACATGTCCAAGTGCGACCTGTGCTACGACTACCGCTCCGACGGCCAGATGCCCGCGTGCGTGGCGGCGTGCCCGTCACGGGCACTGGGCTGGGGGCCGATCGCCGAGCTGGAGTCCGGTGCCGGCGGCGGCGCCGGTATCGCCCCACTGCCTGACCCGGCCTTGACCCACCCCCACCTGGTCATCACACCGCACCGCGACGCACAGCGCTGGGACGCGGGCACCGGCCAGATCGCCAACCCTGAGGAGATCTGATGAACACCGCCGAGCTGCCGATGATCCTGTTCACCGTCATCGCCCAGATGTGCGTGGGGATGTTCCTCGTCCTGGGCGTCATCGACCTGTGGCTGAGCCGGTCGCACCCGCGCGCACAGGTCGAGCGCATCACCGAACCGGTGGTGTACGCCATCGGTCCGGCGCTGGTGCTGGCCCTGGTGATCTCCATGTTCCACATGAACGACGTGACGCACGTGTTCAACGTGCTGCGCCACGTGGGGTCCTCCTGGCTGTCGCGCGAGATCTGGTTCGGCGTCGGTTTCGCCGCGCTCGGGTTCGCCTACGCGATCATGCAGTGGATGCGGTGGGGTTCGGCCCTGGTGCGCCGCATCGTCGCCGGCCTGGCAGCGGTTGTCGGCCTGGGCCTGGTCTGGTCCATGTCGATGATCTACTACTCCCTGGTCACCGTGCCCGCCTGGCACACCCGGGTCGTCCCGGTCCACTTCTTCTCCACCGCGGTGCTGCTCGGTTCGCTGGCTGTCGCCGCTGCGCTCATGGCGACCGCGCTCATCCGCCGTCGGGCGCTGGCGGGCCTGGACGCCGGGCACGAGGGCGCTGGGACTCCGGCGAAGGGCAAGGCGACGCTCATGGACCGGGTACGTGCACGGGCCACGGAGGTCAACGCCCCCACCACCGACACAGAGTGGACGCTGACCACTGACGTCGTGCGCCGCGCCACGCTGGCTGGGCTCGTGGCCGGTGTGGTCGTTCTCGTCACCTACCCGGTGCATATCGCGCACCTGGCCGGGGGCAACGCCACCGCCCAGGCGTCGGCGCACGCGTTCTCCGGGGCGTTCTTCGTGGTGCGGCTGGTGCTGCTGGCCCTGGCTGCGGTGCTCATCGCCGTCGTGTCGTACCAGGTCGCGGGCACAGCGAAACGTGAGCAACCCAACCTGCTGGCTGTGTGGGTCTGCGCGGCTTTCATCATCGCCGTGGCCGCCGAGCTGTCAGGACGTGCTCTGCACTACGAGTCGATGTTCCGCGTGGGTATCTGATCGCAGATGCCTGCTGACCCGGTCCGGGCGTTGCTGGAGTACGTCGTGTCCAGCGACGTCCCGCGCCGGGTCTTGCTCATACCACCCGATGGTTCGTCGGTCACCAGGTCGTCTTCCTGCCTCAACGATCTGGTGGCCGACGAACCATCGGGTGGCCCTGAGACGAAACCACCAGGGCTGAAAGCTCCTCGCGGGACGCTGGCGGTGGTGGGTGCCCCACCCGGCATCGGGCTGCCCGCCCAGCTGCTGGCAGTCGGGGTGGAGCAGGTGCTGGTCCTGGCCGACGACGACACGCTGGACGTGTGGCGCCAGAGCCTGGGGACGACGGTCGCGCCGCTCGGGCCGGCCCGGCGCGGGTGGCGGCGTCCCCGCCAGGTCGTCTTCGGCCAGACCCCACTCCCGCGCCGCATGGTGCTCGGACTGCCGGTGCGCTGCCCGCTCGACCTGTCGTGCGACGACGCTGACCGCACGAGCGCCGCCCTGGCGTTGCTGCGGGCACGCCAACGGATCCCGGACGACGGCCCAGCACACCACCCGGCGAGCCGCCTGGTCGTCTCCGGGTGCACAGCCTGCGGTGTGTGCGTCCAGGCGTGCCCCACCAGTGCCCTCGAGCTGGCGCACGACGGCACGACGAGCGTCCTGACCCACCACGCCGGTCGCTGCCGCTCCAACGCCGACTGCCTGCGCCTGTGCCCGGCCCAGGCCCTCAGCGCCGCAGGCCCGGTCACGTTCGACCAGGTGCTCGACGATCCGACCACTGTCCTGGCCACCCTCACCACCACGACCTGCCCACGCTGCGGCGCGCGTCACGTGGGCGACACCGGCTCCTTGTGCCCCCTGTGCGCCTTTCGACGTACCCACGTCTTCGGCTCCATGCCCGTGGGCCACAGCCTTCCGCACGACACGGCAGCCGTTGCCCCCTAGGCTCACAAAGGTGGGACGAAGGAGCCAAGCATGTTGACCGCTGACGAGCTGGACAGGTTCGCGGCGGCTTTCACCGTCCTGGGCCGTTTCCACCTGCTGCCCCCCGAAGAAGAGGCCCTGACCTGCCTCGACGAGCTGCTCGACGAGTGGCCGCTCCCCGCCACCGGTGCCACCGCCGTCGGCTTGGACCTCATGCGCCGCTCACGCCTCCACGAGAGCGCCGTGCGTATCCGCCGCGACCACGACCGTCTCTACGGCCGTACCGCGAAAGCCACCGTCGCCCCCTACGAGTCGGTGCACCGCGGCACCGACGGCCTGGTCTTCGACGTCCAGACCCTGCAGGTCCGCGCCGCCTACCGCACCCTGGGCCTACGCGCCCCCGAGCCCAACAAAGAACCCGACGACCACATCGGCCTCGAGCTGGACTTCCTCGCAGCCTCCTGCCTGCGTGCCCTCGACGCCCTCGACCTGGGCCTGGCCGACGACGCCGAACGTTGCTGGCGCACCGGCGTCGACTTTCTCCACGACCACGTCCTGGCCTGGGCCCCCGACGTCCTGCGCACCGTGGCCGACAAGTCCACCACCGAGTTCATGGCCGCCGTAGCCCACCTGACCACCGGCGCCCTCGACGCCTACACCACCGTGGCCTGCGAACCAGCCCGCCCGTGACCACGGTGCAGCGTGATCAGCCCGTCGGCGTCGGGCCGCGCCAGCTGCCACGGAGGCGCCAGAGCCAGGTACGTCGCCACGACGTCGTGCGGTGAGGTCCCCGGGGCGGCATGGACCCACGTCTCGATCATGGCGACCGTCCCGTGCGCATGCTGCTGCACCGCCATGGTGCGCCACAACGACGAGACAGGTTCAGCCATCCGCTCGGCGACCGCGTCCACCGACGCGGCGGCCAGCTGCGCGAAGTACTCCACGAGCACGCTGACCACCCCAGAACGCGCTTCGACCGCTGTGACGTACACCGCCCGGTGGGCCTGCACATGATCGAGCAACGCCAAGTACCCGTCGCGCCAGACGCTGCCAAAATCTGCCCGGCTGGAGGCCATCGCCGCCTCGACCCCGTCGAGCACCGGAGCCAGCTCGGCAACCAACGCGTCGGCCAACAACCGCACCGGTGACGACGCGTGGCTGTAGAACACCGTCCGCGACACCCCCGCCTGCGACGTCAGCTCAGCCACAGAGATCTCTTCCGCAGGCCGCTGCGCCGCCAGCTCGAGCACCGCACGCCTCAGCGCGACCCGTACCCGCACATAGCGAGGGTCGTCCTGTGTGGCCCTGCTCGCCTCAGACGTAGGTCCTCCTGGCTCTGCGCCGTCACCGGCTGGAGACGCGGAATGAGCATAGCGAGCTCCCTATGACCGCAGTGAGCTGCGTACCATGACGAACCGTGCCAGCTGTAGCGCCAGAACCCGTGTTCCACAAGTGTGTGCCGTGGTGCGCCGCGGTCCACCGACGCCGGCTGACCGCTGGTGAGGTCGAGATCGTGCAGGACGTGTTCGCCGACGCGGTCGACGTGACGGCGGTGCGGGTGCACAACCACGGGTATCCGCTGCTGGCAGGGCGGCAACCAGCGAACATGGCCGTGACGCCGAACGGGCAGCTGTACTTCCCGGCTCCGTCGTACCAGGCGGACTTCTCGGCGGCGTCGGCGCTGGTCCGTCGGTGGTTCGTGCACGAGATGGTCCACGTGTGGCAGCACCAGCTGGGCTACCCGGTCGCCTTGCGGGGCGCGATGCGCTGGACCGTGCGCTACACCTACGCCCTCGACCCGTCCCGGCGCCTGGCCGACTACGACATGGAACAGCAAGGCGAGGTCGTCGGCGACTACTACTACCTGCGCCTGCTCGGCCACGCCTCGGTGTCCCGGGGCAGCCAGACGCACACCAGGCACGAACCGTACGGCCAGGTCCTAGAAAGGTTCCTGGCCCACCCCACCGACCGGGCCAACCTGCCCAGCCGGTGGGACCGGACTGTCAGACGGTCGCGGTGACGGTCGAGTCGAGCTTGATGACGCCGTAGGTCCAGCCACGGCGGCTGTACACGACGGCGGGCAGGTTGGACTCGGAGTCGATGAACAAGAAGAACGGGTGGCCGACGAGCTCCATCTCGTACAGGGCGTCGTCGATGGTCATGGGGCGGGCCGGGTAGACCTTCTCGCGGATGACCACTGGGGAGTCGCCGAGGGAGACCTCGGTCACCTCGCCCAGGACGACTGGTTCCTCGTCGGCTGGTGGTTTGTCGACCTGGTTGACCGGGAGGAGGGTCGACGGTTCGATCGGCAGACGGCGCGCTGCGTTGCCGCGGTGGTCCTTGCGCCGGTCACGCGCCCGGCGCAGACGTTCGAGCAGCTTGTCGAGGGCCAGGTCGAGAGCGGCGTACGGGTCGGAGGCGGAGGCTTCGGCGCGCACCACCGGACCCTTGTCGACGACGGTGAGCTCGACCCGGTCTGAGGTCTCGGCTTGCCGGGGGTTGGCCTCGCGGGAGACCAGGACGTCCACACGCTGCGCGCGGGGGGCAAGCTGTTCGATCTTTACGACTTTCGACTCCACGTGGTCCCGGAACTTCGCCGAGACGTCCCAGTGACGACCTGTGACCACGATCTCCATGACAACCTCCAAGACATGTAGGGCGGGAAGGCCCACCCACGTAGGGCAGCAACGCCCACCCAGACGACGCGACAGCGCCACCCCTCACCAGGGTGGTGGTCCCGACACCCCTACGCTAACCCTGATTCGCCTGGTCCGACCACTGCCGCACCGGCTGCACGCGAAATGACCGCACCGGCGCCGGGGTGGAAGCCAGAACCATCCCCGCGACGACGCTCGCGCCAGCGTCGGCCAGAGCCCGTCGGCAGGCCGCGAAGGTCGCACCCGTGGTCAGGACGTCGTCGACGAGCACCACGCGCGCCCCGGCGAGACGGTCGGCTCCGGCGAACCAGCCAGCCGCCGCGACACGCGGGTGCCGACCCGCCCAGGACACGTCCCACCAGCGTCGACGCACCCGCACCGCCTGGTCCAGGTGCTGGGCCCGCGCCCGGGCACCCAGCCCCGCCGAGTCAGCCCCGTCACGACGCCGCAACGGACGGACAGACCTGCCCGGCACGTCGGCGCAGACGCCACGGACCACCGCCCGCACCAGCTCTTGCACCGGGTCGCTCCCCCGCCGCCGTGCCGCCGCACGGGTCGTGGGCACCCCGACCACCAGCAGCCCGTCCGGTCCGGCACGCTCTGCCAGCACGTCGCACACCTCCCGGTCACGCGCACCGGCCGTCATCGCCCCGGCGAACCACCGCCCCATGTCGACGCGCCCCTGGTCCTTCCACGCCGTCACCGCCCTGCGCACCGGCCCAGCAAAATCCGCCAGGCACCACACCGGCGGCGGGTCGAACCCGTCCAGCAGGTCCAACCTCCCAGCCCTGTGCTCACACCGGACCGGCACCGCGAACCGTCGCGCGCACCCAGCGCACCACCGGATGTCCGGCACCCCGCACCCCGCGCACGCCACCGGAACCACCAACCCACCCAGCTCACCCAACAACATCCCACCAGCATGACCTGCGTCCACACATACCTGTGGACGCCTCTCGTACAAGACGTCACAGACGTGGGCTGGGGACGGTTCGCCGGGGTCACTCGTGTCGAGCAGCCAGCTCAGCGCGCAACTGTGCGTGAGACTCATCGACGTCGAGCAGCTCGACCTTGCCGGAGGCGATGTCGTCGACCCGGCTCCCCAGCTCTCGTACCCATGCCGCGTCGATCTGTGCCTGCTCGATCATGTCAGCCACACTCTCACACAGCTACGACTGGCGGGTGATCTGGACCTCGACGTTGAGGTCGGCTACTCCCCCGCCGGCGTAGATACCTCGCAGGGGGGCGACGTCGTCGTAGTAGCGGCCTCGGGCCAGGCGGACGTGGTGGGCGCCGACGGGGGCGCAGTTGGTGGGGTCGTAGGAGGTCCAGCCGCCGGACCACCATTCGACCCAGGCGTGGGACTGGCCGGTGACGGTGCGGCCGATATCGTCGTCGTGGGCGGGGTGGAGGTAGCCGGAGACGTAGCGGGCGGGGATACCGACCGAGCGCAGGGCGCCGACGGCCAGGTGGGCGATGTCTTGGCAGACCCCGGCCCGGGCGGCCCACGCTTCGGACGCGGGAGTGTGCACGGTGGTCACACCGGGGATGTAGGACATCTGGGCGCGGACCGCTTCGCAGACGGCTTCGGCGGCGTCGGCTGGGGTACGGCCCGCGGACGCTTGCGCAGCCACGGCGACGACCTCGTCGGGCGGGGCGGTCACCGGGGTGTCGACGAGGAACTCGGCGAAGCGGTCGAAGTTCGCGGCGCTGCGCACCACGTCCCAGCTGGCGCTGGGCGGGACCGTGCGCGGCGGGCGCACGTCGACCAGGTGCTCGGCGACGATACGCAACGATTGGTGCGCGACGAGCACCTCGAACGCGGTGACCTGTGTGCCCCAGTAGTCGGTGTACACGGTGGACCATGTGAGCGGCTCGATGGTCAGCGTCGTGGAGACCACCTGCTGGGCCGCCGACGAGCGCGGCAGCATCCGGGCCTCGTTGTACGAGACGGTGGCTGGCTCGGGGTAAGTGAAAGCCGTGGTGTGCACCACGTGCAGGCGCACCGGGTCCGTCGAGACGGCAGGGCTGGTCATAGCGCCTCCCCCACCCACTGTGCCGGGGCGCCAGAGCGGAAGTAGCGGCGGCGGATGGCGTCAGAGGCCGCTGTGCACGACCGTTGCACCTGCTCCATCTCGTCGGGCAGGTCGTCGAGGATCGCCGCCAGCGGTCGGTACTCCAGCGCTGTGCGGGTCAGGCCCAGGTGGCGGCGGGCGTCGTCGAGGGCGGCGCGGTCGGTCACGGGCTCCAGGCCGGCCAGGCACTCTTCGGCCTGGTTGAGGGCGTGGACGATCGAGCGGGGGAACAAGCGGTCGACGAGCAAGAACCCTGCGGCCCGTTCGCCCGACTCCGAACCGCGGTAGGTGCGCAAGAACGCCTCGTGCGCCCCGCACGAACGCAAGAACGTCGTCCACGACGGTCCGTCAGGTCCGGCCAGGGCGCGGGTGGTCAGCAGCCGGGCAGTCATGTCGGCCCTCTCCATCGAGCGGCCCAGGACGAGGAACTGCCAGGCGTCGTCGCGCGAGATCGTCGAGTCCACGATCCCGGCGACGACTGCACCACGTTCGCGCACCCAGCTGAAGTACTCGTGAGGAACCGCGTCGACCTGGGCGGCCAGCGCGTTCCACGTCGCGTTGAGGGCCTCCCACAGCTCAGTAGAGATCACCTCGCGGGCACGACGGGCGTTGTCGCGCGCCGCACCCAACGACCCGGCGATCGACGACGGGGACATCTGGTCGTAGGCCAGCATGTTGAGCACGTAGTCACGGTCGGCGGTGGCTGGCGGGTCAGGCGCGGGCCGGTCCATCACCGACAGCAGAGACCGGCAGGCCAGGTCCTCGTCCTGCCAGGGGTCTTCCAGGAGCATCTGCACGTGCACGTCGAGCAGGCGCGCGGTGTCGTCGGCCCGTTCCACGTACCGGCCGATCCAGAACAGCGACTCGGCGATCCGGCTCAGCATGACGCCTCCTGCTGTTGCTGCTGCTGCTGCATGGCCGGCACGCCAGCGTCGTCAGGGTTCGCCGAGATCGGCACGACGTGGCCAGCCAAGACCTGCTGCGGCCGGGCAGGTCCGGCCGCAGCAGGTTCGGCCGGACGGGACCCTTCGAGCACCCACGTGTCTTTCGACCCACCGCCCTGGGAGGAGTTGACGACGAGCTGGCCCTGCGGCAGCGCCACCCGCGTCAGGCCCCCGGGCAGCACGTGCACCTGGTCGCCGGAGTTGACCGCGAAGGGACGCAGGTCCACGTGCCGGGGCCGCAGCCCGTCGGCCACGAGCGTGGGCACCGTGGACAGCTGCACCACTGGCTGGGCGATCCACCCGCGCGGGTCTTGCGCCAGGCGGGTGCGCAGGGCGTCCAGCTCGGCGGGCGTGGCGGCCGGGCCGACGACGATCCCCTTGCCCCCGGACCCGTCGACCGGTTTGACCACCAGCTCGGCAAGGCGGTCCAGCACCTCGGCCAAGGCTTGCGGTTCTTCCAGCCGCCAGGTGTCGACGTTGGGCAGGACCGGTTCTTCGCCCAGGTAGTAACGGATGAGGTCAGGCACGTAGGTGTAGACGAGCTTGTCGTCGGCGACCCCGTTGCCCACCGCGTTGGCGATCGTCACCGTGCCTTTGCGGGCGCAGGTCATCAGGCCTGGGCAGCCCAGCAAGGAGTCTTGGCGGAACGCCACCGGGTCGAGGAAGTCGTCGTCGACCCGCCGGTAGACCACGTCGACGCGTCGGCGGCCCTGGGTGGTGCGCATCCACACCCGCCCCGAGGCGCAGAACAGGTCCGGCCCCTCCACCAGCTCCACACCCATGAGCCGCGCGAGCAGGGTGTGCTCGAAGTAGGCGCTGTTGTACACCCCGGGGGTGAGCACGACGACGGTCGGCTCGTCCACCCCGGCCGGGGCTGCGGCAGCCAGCGCCGCCAGCAGCCGCCGCGGGTAACCGGCGACCGGGGCGATACGCAGGGCGGCGAACAGCTCAGGGAACGAACGGGCCATGGCCTGCCGGTTGGACAGGACATAGCTGACCCCGCTGGGGACCCGCACGTTGTCCTCCAGCACCCGCCAGCCGCCTGCCGAGTCGCGGATGAGGTCGATCCCTGCCACGTGCACCCGCACCCCGTTGGTCGGTGCGACCCCACGCGCCGCACGGTTGAAGTGCGTCGACGAGACCACCACCGACCGTGGCACGACGCCGTCGTCGACCGCCCGCTGGGGTCCGTAGACATCAGCGAGGAAAGCCTCCAGCGCCTTGACGCGCTGGGCGACGCCGGGGGCGACCTGCGCCCACTCGTCGGCGCCGACGACACGGGGCACCACGTCGATGGGGAACGGCCGTTCCTGGCCTCCGATGTCGAAAGTCACCCCCTGGCGCAGGTAGGCCCGTGCCAGCGAGTCGGCCCGCGCGCGCAGGTCGGGCACGGACATGGCGGCCAGCACCTGGTGCACCTGCTGGTAGGGGCCGCGGACCTGCCCGTCTGCCACCATCTCGTCCCACGCGGCCCCCGCGCGGTAGCCATCGACAAGGTCCATGGTGTGCACAGTAAGGCATGGACAAGTCGATGCGCGGGACAAGGGTACGAACTGGTAGCATGGCCCACCGTGCCCACTCTTGGGTGCTTGCGGTGTCCTGCGCACGGGTCGTGCACGGTCGTCATCACCGCACCGGCAGACCTGTCAGCACGTACGAGGAAGTCAACCTGTGGCGAACATCAAGTCCCAGATCAAGCGGATCCGCACCAACGAGAAGGCTCGACGCCGTAACAAGGCAGTCAAGTCCGAGCTGAAGACCTACATGCGCAAGGTGCGTGAGGCCGTTGCCGGGCAGGACAAGGAGGCCGCCACCACTGCGCTGGCCGCCGCGTCACGCAAGCTTGACAAGGCCGTCTCCAAGGGTGTCATCCACGCGAACCAGGCCGCGAACAAGAAGTCCGCGCTGGCCCAGGCCGTCAACGGGCTGTAGCCCGCACAACGAAGAGGGCGTCACCCCTGTGGGGCGACGCCCTTCGTCGTGCAAGCACAGGGCGTGTCTCCTAGCCCCCCGTGCGAGCGTGGCGTGTCCGGTGCGTGCGCTGGCAAGGCGACGGAGGAGAGCAGCACTGGAGGTGCTGCCGACGACGACGCCAGCGTGCGTGCCGGGCGCGCCACGGCGTGCGGGGGGTCAAGAGACGCGCCCTAGCGTTCGGTGCGCAGGTCCTTCATGGAGAGGTTCTCGTGCAACGGGTTGCCGAGCATCGCTTCGGTGGGGATCGTCGAGCGGACGCCAGCCTCACGCAGCGCGTGCTCGAAGGCCAGCGCAGCCCGGGCGGACTCGCCGCGGAACAGGTACCGGTCACCCAGGTCACGCCACACCTGGGCGGACTGGCGGGTGGCCGACATCATGCCGAGCATGTTCGCGGCCCGCTCGTACACCTCAGCAGCAGCCTCGACCTGGTGCTGGGTCACCAAGGCGTCACCGAGGACGACCAGGGTGTTGGCCGCCTCCAGCCGTGGCTGGTCGCCCAGCAGCGCAAGGGCGACACGGGCGTGGTCGACAGCAGCGACCGAGTCACCGAGCAGCATCCTGGCGCGGGCACGTTCGGTCTCGATCGCGGCGCGGTCGCCTGCCGAGCCCAGGAGGGTCAGCGGACCCTCGGCCCGGTCGAGCTGGGCCAAGGCGGCCTCCGGCTGCGGCGGGTCAGAACGCAGCAGCAGCCAGGCGTAGTGGACGCGCAGACGGGACACGTCACGGTCCGCGTCGCCCTCGCCCATGAGGGCCAGAGCGCGCTGGGTGTGCTGCTTGGCGCGTTCGTAGTCACGACGTTCGCCGACGACCACGGCGGCGTTCCAGTACACGCTGCCGCGCCCGCGGGGGGAACCGAGGATCTCGGCGACACGGATCAGCTCGGACGCCTGCTGCGTGGCGTAGAGCAGGTCACCACGTTCGACGTACGACCACAGCAGCGCTGAGCCGAGCCGCAGGTGCTCGTCAGAACCGGCCAGGCCGGCACCCTCCAGCGCGGTCAGGGCCCGCTCGCCGATATCCACGGAGCGGATGAGGTCGCCGGACTCCAGGTAGGAGACCACGAGGCTCGTGGCGACCTTGGCCAGCTCCAGGAAGTCGCCGACTGACTCACGGTCGGCGTACAGCGGTTCGAGGATGCCGATCGAGCTCTCGATGTCACCGGCCATCTCTGCTGCCTGGGCTTTGACGTAGAGCGCCTCGTAGCGCAGCTGCGATGTGACCACGTCGAGGTCCAGGCTGTGGATCCGGCGTTCGGCAGACTCGGGGTCGCCGTCAGCCAGTGACAGCCGTGCGTAGTCAAGCTCGAGCCGGACGCGTGACTCGTTGGGCCCGTCGTCGCCGTACTTGAGGTATTCCAGCGTTGTGCCCAGGTGGGCAGCGATGACGGCCAGGGCCTTGTCGGTCGGCGTCCGACGACCCGACTCGATCAGCGACACGTAGGAGGGCGACAGCGTGTCGCCCGCCAGGTCGGTCTGGGTCAGGTTCTTCTCCTGCCGCGCCTCACGGACGCGCTCACCAATAGTCGTCATGGTTCGTCATTGTATCCGTGACGAGGGGACCGTGTGGGCGAAAACGGGACAATTTTGGGCAGATCCCCGTCCGAGTCACCAGGGCGGAGCACGCAAAAGAGGGGCTCACGGGCAGACAGCTCGCTCGTTCGAATGACGCTGGACGTATGGAGCACATCGGGCGTCCGACCACACCGGCGCGGCGGGGGGCGCCGAACGTCCGCGTGTCGTCCAGCCACGTCCACTGCTCCTGGACCGTGGTACCTGACAGTGTCGACGGGGAGCGTCGGCGGTCACAGACGACGAACCGAGGGCCGGTGCATGTGCACCGGCCCTCGGTCGGCTTCGACGCCTCGGGGTAACGTCGAACCCGTCTTCTAGCGGTTCAACGGATCCACTTGCAGCAGCCGATGCCCCCACCAGCGTTGTCTTCGGCGCTTGCTGACGCCGCGGTGGCGGACAGGCCGAGGGCGAGCAGTGCTGCTGCGACGACGGCAACGATCTTGGGTGTACGAGTCATGGTTCTGCCTCCTGTTACTCACGAGCGGGGACACCTGTCAGAGACATTCTGACCACATCCGGGTGGCTCGGGCTCTCCGGCTGTACGGGCTTCGGCGTGTCGACAACCTGGGCGTGTCGGCCCCGGTCGGCCCGTTCGCCCAAACGGACGTACCTAGTCATCGGCGTGTCGGAATCGTCGGCGCGTCGCAAAATGCGGCGCCACGGGGACATCCTCACCCGTCCTGCGGGACCGGCCACCCCAGATTCCACCCGCCCGGCCGTGGTCCAGCCTGCGGGTTTGTGGTCTGATGGACTCGTGCAAGGCGTGGACGAACTCGAGATGGGGCGGATTGCCGCGGCAGTCGACGACGCTATCCCGTCCGAGCTCGCTCATACCTGGGACGAATTTGTCGCCAGCGGACCGGTTCTCGTGGCCCGCCAGAGCATCTTCGACATCGACGGTGGCGTCTCCGCCTACCAGCTGTCGTTCCGTTCCCAGGTCAGCTCTGACCCTCGCCGCTGGACCTCCGCTACCCACGAACGGGCGACATCTCACGTCCTGCGTGCGACGTTCTCCCGCGCCGATCTGGAGTCGTTGGCCGGGGACCGTCATATCGCCGTGCGGTGCCCACGCGGGTACCTCGTCGGCGAGCTTCCCCTGCCCCCGCGCCCCGACCGGCTCATCGTCGAGCTCCCCACCAACCTGGTGCCAGACGCCAAGGTCTGCGACGGGATCATCGACCTCCGCGCCCAGGGCTTCAGCGTCTGCCTGCCCTCGTTCTCCAACCAACCGGCCCAACGCCGGTTGCTGCCGCTGGCTGACTTCGTCAAGATCGACGTGCGCGACCTCGACGTCGAGGGAGTGCCGGTGGTGCGCGTCGCGCGTACCTACGATGCGACCCTCGTCGGGGAGTTCGTCGAAAGGCGCGACCAGCTGGCCTTGGCCAGGGACCTCGGGTTCTCCCTGTTCCAGGGCAATCTCCTGGGACGAGCGACGACGGTGGACCGCACTGCGGCCCGTCCCGTCGGGCTGTAGACCTCCTAACCGGGAGCGGGTGAAGAGTATGGATCCGGCGAGAGTGGCGTCGTCGCGGGTGGCGACCGAGCCGAGCGAGCCCGGGGCGCCGGTCCCGCACCTGTCCCACGTGCCCACGCAGCGGCCCCCGGTCGCCCGCCAGCCGATCTGGACCACGGCTGGGGCGCTGGTCGGCCACGAGTACCTGTACCGCAGCCGTGTGGGCCGGCCTGCAGGCGTGGACCTGTGGCGCGCCGAACGCCAAGACGTGGCCTCGGCGTCAGTGCTGCGCTCGGTCTTCGAAGAGTCGGCCGCCGACGCCGAAGGACCGCTGATCTTTGTCAACGTGACCCGCTCGTTCCTCGTGCGCGACCGTCCGCTGCCTGCCCATATGGGCCGTCTGGTGCTGGAGATCGTCGAGTCGGTCCCCGGTGACCCTGGTGTGGTCTTGGGCCTGCGCCGCCTGCGCGCCCGTGGCTACCGGGTCGCCATCGACGACTTCACCGCGTCCGCCGAGCAGATGCCCATGCTCCCCTACGCCGACTTCGTCAAGGTCGACTGCCGCGACCTGGTCAAACCTGACGGTCTGCGTCTGGTCGAGATCGGCCGGACCCACGACGCCACCCTCATCGCCGAACGCGTCGAGACCACCGAGCTCGTCGAGATGTGCGTCCGCGCCGGGTTCGACCTCCTCCAAGGCGACGCCCTGGGCCCCGCCGTCACCATGCCCCACCTAAGCACCATGCCCACCTAAGAATCCTGAGGACTACTGCCGGGCGGCCTGGGCGACGCGCAGGACAGCACGTTCCACCGCGTACTGGCGGTCACGGCTTTGGCCTTTGACGTCGGCGTCGGCCTGGGCGACCGCGGTGATGGCCACAGCCAGGGTCTGCGGGGTCCAGTGCCGCAGCTCCGACGACGCCTTCTCCACCTGCCACGGGGCCAGGCCCAGGTCGTGGGCGCCACCAGAACCCCGGCCGCGCACAGTGGAGACCTTGGCCAACGTGCGCAGCTTCATGGCCAACGCGGCGACCAGCGGCACAGGGTCGACCCCGGTGGCCAGGGCGTGGCGCAGCAGCGCCACGGCGCGGCTGACATCCCCAGCGACAGCAGCGTCGGCGACCTGGAAACCGGTCGCCTCGACGCGTCCGCCGTAGTAACGGTCCACGACGTCAGCGGTGATCGTCCCGGTGGTGTCGGCGACGAGCTGGGAGCATGCCGCGGCGAGCTCACGCAGGTCTGTGCCGACGGCGTCGACCAGGGCCCTCACCGCCCGCGGCTCGGCACGACGGCTGGCGTCCCGCAGCTCGGCGGCCACGAAGTCGGACTTGTCCGCGTCGGTGCGCACCGCCTCGCACGCCACTGTCGGCACCCCCGCCGCCTTCGCCGCGTCGAGGAGCTTCTTGCCGCGCTGGCCTCCCCCGTGGATCATCACCACGACCGCGTCACCGTCCGGACCACCGATATACGCCTGGGCGTCGGCCAGGGCCGCGTCGCTGCCCTTCTCCAGCCCGGCGAACAGCACCACCTTCGCCTCAGAGAACAACGACGGGCTCGTGGCCACGCTCAGCTCACCAGCGCCATACTCAGCCGCGTCGAGGTGGACCACCTCCACCTGCGGGTCGGTGCCACGGACCGCAGCGACGATCCGTTCGGCCGCCCGCTGGGCCAACAGGTCCTGCGGACCAGAGACAAGGACGACCGGGGCTGGCTCAGCCTCACGCCAGCTGCACCCGGCCCGGGACCGGCTAGGACGACGCGGTGCTGCCACGGGACCTAGGTTAGTCCGCGCGTTGTCGTCTGCGGGTCGCCAAGACGGCCACGGCGACGACCGCCCCCGTGCACACGACCAGACCGGCTGGTCCGGGCAGCCACGCCACGGTGGCACCTGGGGCCCTGGCCGCGGTGCGGGCGACGAGGACGATCCACGCGCACCCCGCCCCGGCCAGCCACACCAGCACCTGGGCACCAGCAGGCCAGAACACTGATGCGACCAGGCCGAGCAGGCCGATCACCGTCACCGGTGCCACGACAGGCGCGACAGCGAGGTTGGCGAACACCGCGTACGTCGGCACCTGCGGCGAGATCGTCAACAGCACCGGCATCACCGCGAGCTGGGCCGACAAGGGCACGGAGACAGCCATGGCCAGCGGCTGGGGCACCCACCGCGACCAGCGACGCACCCACAGGCCCGCCAGAGCGATGATGCCGACAGTCGCGGCCACGGACAGCTGGAACCCCACCTCGGTGGCCAGCCACGGGTCGACCAGGAGCAGCACGACGATCGTCGTGCACAGCGCCGCTGGGGCCGCCGAACGCCGTCCGACCATGAGCGCGACCACCCCGACGGCGCCCATGACCGCTGCCCGCAGGACTGATGGTTGCGGCCCGACAAGAACCACGAGCCCAACCCCGGCGAGCACTGCCGCGCTGGTGCGCACCATCCGGGGCAGCCTCAGCGCCGCACCCACCGCGAGGACGGTCGCCAGCACGATGGCGAAATGCGCCCCGGACACCGCTGTGAGGTGGGTCAGCCCTGCCACGCGCAGGTCCTGCGTGGTCTGGTCGTCCAGTCCGCTGGTGTCACCCCACACGATCCCTGGCAGCAGCGAGTCGAGGGGGGCTGGCAGCACGTCGGCACGACGGTGGCCAGCGTCGCGGACCGTGTCTGCGGCCCGCGACCAGGTCGGCGCTGGTGCCACCTCACGGGCTGGCTCGTTGGTGCGCAGGGCCCCCACCGCCCGGCCTGCGCGCACTGGTCCCAGGCGTCCTGTCACGGCCACCGCTGTGCCTGGGGCCAGCTGCTGGCACGGTGCCTCGACCCGCACGGGTGCTGCTGTCGTGGTGGTCTGGTCGCTGGTGTCCAGCTGTGAGACTGTCACCAGGTACCGGCAGGCGTTGCGGTAACCGGTGGGTGTGGGGACGGTCTGGGTGGTTGCGGTGACGGTCACGGTGCGTCGTTCGGCGACCGCGTCGGCGACCTGGCCCGACCAGCGGGCGTGCTGCTGGGCCGCACCTGCGCCGAGCACAGCGGCAGCAACCCCAGCCACGAGGACCACCGACCCGGCCCACCTGTCGCGCCGCAGCGCACCAAGGACCATGACGACCAGGCAGCACCCCACGCTGATGACGCACCAACGCACCGGGGCGAGCACCACGACGAACGCACCAGCCCACGCCCCGGCGGCCACGGGTACGAGCCGCAGGTCAACAGGGTCGGCAACCTCCTCAGGTTCTTTGACGACCGCGGCTGTGGTGCGCGGCATCAGACCTTGACCAGGTCACGCAGACGGGCCATCGTCGCCGGGCCGATCCCCGAGACCTTCTCCAGGGAGTCCACGGAGGCGAACGGACGGCCGTCGATGATACGTCCGGCGATCACCGGCCCGACCCCCGGCAACGTCTCCAGCTCGGACTGGGTGGCGTTGTTGAGGTCGACCCTGCCGTCGTCGACCACAGCGGGACCGCCCGGCGCACCCGGGACGACCTCACCGGGCAAGGGGACGTAGAGCTGTTCGCCGTCGACCAACGGTCTGGCGAGGTTGAGCGCCGCCAGGTCCGCCTCGTCCGTGGCGCCCCCAGCAGCCTCCACCGCGTCAGCCACCCGTGACCCACCAGCCAGGACAAAAACCCCCGGCCGGACGACAGCCCCGACCACATGCACGACCACGACATTCGGCACAGACTCCACCACCGCTGGCGGCGAAGGAGTCCCCAGGTCAACAGCACTGCCCGCCACTGACGTCCCCGTACGCAGCCCGACCGCAGTGGCGACCAGCGCCACCACCCCCGCCGCGGCCAACCCCAGCCGTCGTGACACCGCCCACCGCTGTGGTCGCCGCGGCGTCTCCGGCGGCGGGTCGTGCCGAGCCACATACTCGCTGCGGGCCCGCCGCAACGCCGCCGTAGACCGAGCCAACGTGTCGCCACCCCCCTGAGCGAAGGACGAGACCGTGCGCAGCGGTTCCGTGTCATCACCCGCGTATCCACGAGCGGAAGGCAAGACAATGGGAGCGGAGGGCGAGACGGTGGGGACGGTTCCTACTGTCTTGCCCAGTCCGCCGGTCCACGGCGGACCGGGCAAGACTGAGGAACCGTCCCCACCGTCTCGCCCGGCCCACGGCACACCAGGCAAGACTGAGGAACCGTCCCCACCGTCTCGCCCGGCCCACGGCACACCAGGCAAGACAGAAGAACCGTCCCCACCGTCTCGTGGTGTGCGGTTCCAAGAGTTCGGTATCTCAGCCATGCTCGCGACGCTACGTGCGCGTAGCACCCCGCGGAGGCGTCAACAACCAGATCAGGGCACAGGAGCGTCGTCACCGTCGGCTGTGGACGGTTCGCCGGACGACCCCACCTCACCAGGTGACGACATGTCGGCAGGGCTCTGCGCAGGCACGACAGGTTCGGCGTCGGCCACAGCGATGGCCAGCGCCCCCGGTCCGACATGTGCGGCCAAGACCGCACCAATCTCGGAGATGACGGTCTGGACCACCCCGTCACCAGCAGCGGCCACGACCTGGCGGGCCAGGTCCGCGGCTGCGTCGACGTTGCCCAGGTGGTGCACAGCCACCCGTGCCTTGCCCCGCGCCTGCACAGACTCCACCGCGAGCTGGACCAACCGGGCACGTGCCGCGCGCCGGGTGCGGACCTTCCCCGCGACGGCCAGGTGCCCGTCGGTGACAGTCAGCAGCGGACGCAGCTGGATGAGTGTGCCCAGCAAGGCCGACGTCCCCGACAACCGTCCCCCTCGCCGCAGGTGGTCGAGGTTGTCGACGAGGAACCACACCTGTGACGAACCGGCGACCGCCTGGGCGGTAGCAGCGACCTCGTCCACGTCGGGCACGCTCACCGGGGCGACAGGTGCCCGCGCAGGCGCCCACCGGCGCCACCAAGGCTCAGGCGCGGGTTTGGGCAGCTGCGGCGTCCCCGCCCGTGCCGCAGCCAAGACCGCGAAACCCATACCCATCGCCGCTGTGCCCGAGTCCACGACCACCACAGGGATACCAGCGTCAGCCGCCGCCAGCCGGGCCGCCGCAGCAGTGCCAGACAACTGGCCCGACAGGTGCACCGAGACGACCGCGCTCGCCCCCTCGGCGGCGGCACGTTCGTAGGCCGCCGCGAAAGCCCCGGGCGGTGGTTGGGAGGTCACTGGCCGTTCGCCACGTTCCAGGGCGGCGAGCAGGTCGGCCCCGTCGATGTCACCATCGAGGGTGCGCCGCCGCCCGACGATGACGTCCAAAGACACGACCCTCACCCCACCCGCACGGGCCAGCGCAGGTGGCAGCGCCGCGGTGGAGTCGGTGACCACCGCGACCCGGCCCGGCAGCACCCCAGGGCCGACCATGTCAGCCCGCGACCAGGTTCACCAGGACCGTGCCCAGACCTCGCCCGGCCAACGTCCCGACGGCCACGTCGGCCAGGGGGCAGACGGCGGGACCCGTCGCTGCTTCGCGCTGTCTCACCTGCATAACTCTACCGACCCGGAGCATCACGTCACTTTCACGTTGGCACCTGCGCGGCCCGCTGGCCAGGTTCGCCCAAGAAGGTGACGCTGTTTCAGCCTGAAACACATGTTTCAGGATCCGTACACGAAACCAGGTCTTCTGGGTGTTTGCCCGTGGCATCCTGGCGACGACTGCCCAACCCTCCCCCGCTGTGCGTCATGAGAAGGAGAACGACAGTGGCACAAGACCTCGAGATGTTCTACGCGTTGCAGCCGGGCCCGGCGACCCAGCTCAACGGGAACCCCGCCACGCTCACCGTGCACGACGTCGGGATGCTCCACGTGGGCTCAGGCGAGGTCGAGGTGTGCGACCCGGTCATGGGGTCAGGTGGCCCGACGGTCGCCGTGCCGGCTGGTTCGTACCCGGTGCGTGTCACCGTCGCGGACGTCTCACCTGCCCAGGACGGCTCGCACGAGCGTGCGGCGTACCTGTCGCTGGTGCTCGCCGACGGCACGGCGGTGCAGGTGCAGCCTGCCGAGGAGACCGACGGCCCGGGCGACCAGTGCCCGACGGTGACGGTCGAGGCGACCCTCGGCTTGGCCGACCGCCAGGCGGTGTCCGCACTGCCCGGGGGGAAGAGCTGGTACGACCAGGTCGCTGAGGCAACGTTCGCGCAGCTGGACTCCCCCGGTGTGCACGGATGCACGATGGCGGTCAGCCCCGACGGCATCGCCGACGTCCCAGCCAGCGACGGCGCAGCCAACGTCGTCCTCGTCAGCTCGGGGTGGCGCCACGGGTCGTGCCCGGTGCTGGTCACGTACGACGCCGAGGACCGGATGCTGGCCGTGCACATCGACCTGGGTGTCGTCGGCCCACAGATGGACGACAAGGAGAAGGGACGTCGGAGGCATCGCCTGCGGTACCACTCCGACGAGATGGAGCCCTGGGTCGTCCAGCACTACGCGGTCAGGGCCAGACGCTGGCTGGCCGGGGACGGCTCTCTCGGCTCGATCGACCTGTACGGGCTCAGGCTCCTGCTCAACGGGTACTCCCGCGACCTGGCAGACCTGACCGTCCAGGAGGCCGAACGGCTCGCCCGTGCCGTCGCAGCCGTCCCGCCGCTGTACGACAAGCTCAAAGACCTCGCCGTCGAGGCGCAGAGAGCCAGCAGCACCCCAGTCGCCTTGGCAGTGCACCGCGCGATGCTCGACATCCCACCGGACAACCTCGACGACGATGACCTCCAGGACTGGTTGAGCGCAGCACACACCGCACTGGCCCTGATGAATGCCGAGCACCTGACCGAAGAGTCCGTCGAGCTCGCGGACCGGCTGGTCCAGTACGTCCACAAGAACCCCAGCATCACCCACCCCGCGGCGTGCACCTACGTCGCCGTCGGTCGCGACGACGACGCGCTCGAACAGGTGAGGCTGGCTGTCAAGCTGGACTACTGGGCCCTCGATGGGCTCCGGGTGGACACCAACCTCGGCCGGCTGCTCGAAAGACCAGAGTTCGCACAAGCGTTTGCCGACGTCCGGCTCCGTGTGGCGGCGCTGGTCAGGACGCTGGCGCACGAGCACCCTGATGAGGCTGCGCTGATCGCAGGGTTCGTCCTCGACGACGACGACCCGGCTCGGACGCTGTCGATCGACCCGGGCACTGTGCAGGCTTTCTGGCAGAGCTCGGTCCAGCGCTGGAACGACCGTTCGCTGAAGCCCCTGGCGAAGGAGCCTGACCTGCTGACCACCGAACAATGGTTGCGGCTCGGCCAGGTCTACGCCACGGCTGCGGAATACTCCACGCTGCCCAAGCACTGGCCAACAGCTGTACCGACGTGGTTCTTGGTGCTTCAGGACTGCCGCACCCGGGCGTCGTCCGCCCCACATATGTGGGACCCGTCGTTCGTCGCCTCGCTGCTCACTGCCGGCGGTACCGCCAAGGACGAGGTGCCGGGCCAGGCGCTGGCCGCGTTCTTCGCGCTGCTCGTACCCGAGAACTCCTGGACCGACACGGTGCGGGCCTGGTCGTCCCCGTGCTGCGACGACGGGAAGGCGCAGGCTCAGGTATGGGTCGACTACGTCGCTGACAATGTCGCAGCTGTCCCTGCTGCCGTCGCTCCGCTGGGAGCGGACGGTCGCCTGCGAGCGCTGACATGGCTGGGTGTGTACCCCGAGCTGCTGCCCCCACTGGTCCCGATGCTGGTCGAGTGTGCTGTCAGCACGGCCAAGACTGTCCGGGAGCAAGCAATGATGCTCGTGGCCGGCCTGGACGAACCGTTGCGCTCACAGACACTGGCTGACGTCCTTGCGACCGGCACAGGTGCGACGATCGGCACGGCGGTGGACTTCGCTGCCCGGCTCGGTGAGGCTGGGCACCGTCTGCTCACCGAGGCTCTGGCCGAAGGTCGCGGCGGCAAACGTGACGAGCTGCTCGCTGCTGCGCTGAACCGCAACCAGATGGCCACAGCCCCGGTGGCCGAGCTGGACATCCCCCCTGCCACCCCGCTGGACACCACCGCGCTGGGCGAGGAGTTCCTCACCGCCCTGGACGCGATGGTCACCCGGTGGTGCGAGGGGTTGGAACACGATGAGACCAACCCCTGGCGCGAACGTGAGCGCGAGCGCGCAGCCAAGGTGCGTTCGTCGGACCTCACAACAATCCGCGACTGGCTCAACGGGACCGGACCACGCCCGGCCTGGGCGGACATTCGCGCCCTGCCTGACCAGCACATGGCCGGGCTGGGCCTGCCCCTGCTCAGCGCAGTCCGGTACGCGACCGCGGGCTCACCGCCAGAGCTGTGGTGGGGGCCGTTTTTCAGGGTCGCTGGTTACGAGTACGACCTGCGGACCCTGGTCGAGGCTGTCAGGGCTGCTGGGATCGCCGACCCGGTGCAGATGGTCGCGCGTCTTGCCTTCGGGCGTGAGGAGTACGCACCAGAGCGTGTGTGGCCGTTCTTCGCCACCTACCCTGGCCCGCTGGACACAGCGGTGGAGAACGTCGCGAAAGGGTCAGGGGACGCACCGACGGTCCTGGGGATCCTTGCGATGTTCCCGACGCTTCCTGCCCAGTACGTGCCGGTCGTGGCCCAGCTGGCCACCGGGGAAGCCAAGACCCACCGCCTAGCCGCCCAAGAGCTGTTGCGGGACCACCCGAACGTGCTTGGGATCGCTGCCGAGGGCCTGAAGAGCAGCAAAGCCGAGGTGCGCGCAGTCGCCGCGGTGTGGGCCGGGCGTCTGGGAGACCCGGCCGGTGTCGAGCTGTTGCGCTCGGCACTGGCCAAGGAGAAGCGCGAGCAGCCGCAGGCGGCGATGCTGACCGCTCTGCACATCCTCGGCGACGACATCTCCGCCCACCTCGCCCCCCAGACCCTGACAGCAGCAGCGACCAAGGGCCTGGCCGCCAAACACCCCGCGGGTATGAGCTGGTTCCCGCTGGGCGCCCTGCCCGCGTGCCGGTGGGCCGACGGCACACCGGTCGACCCCGACATCGTCCGCTGGTGGGCCGTGCTCGCCGTCAAGCTCAAGGACCCCGTCGGCGCCGGACTGATCCCCCTGTACGTGTCGCTGCTGGACACCGCCAGCCAGCAGGCCCTGGGCACGTTCGTCCTGGACGCGTGGGTCGCGCACGACACCGCACGCCCGGGCGACGAGGCGTGCCGCGAGCACGCCGCCCGCGAGCTCGACGCCCGCTACAACCGGTACCAGTCGTGGGGAAGGAAATACCCGAAAACGGAGTGGTACCTCGAGTTTGCCCGCAGGACCAAGGACGAGGTCTTCGACGAGCTGCGCCGCGAACGCGCCGCAGAGTACCTGGGGTCAGCGATCGGCGAGAAAGGGCTTCTGGCCCTGACGACCGGGACACCCGGCCACCACGTCCTGGCCGTGTGCCAACGCTACGTCCGCGAGCACCCCCAACGCCGGTCACAGGTCGAAGCGCTGATCGTCGCGGCAGCAGGCAACGACGACCCGTCAGCGATCCAGCTCGTGCTGTCGGTGGCCCGCAAGTTCAAGCAGGAGACCGTCCGCGCCAAAGCTAACGAGCTTGCCGAGCAGATCGCCGAACGCCAAGGCTGGACCCTCGACGAGCTGGCGGACCGGACGATCCCCACCGCCGGTTTCGACGACGCAGGGGTGCTCACCCTCGACTACGGTCCGCGTGCCTTCACCGGGCGGGTCACCCGCTCGCCGAAGACTGGTGCGTTCACCATCGAGGTGTCCAACGCCGAGGGCAAACCCGTCAAAGCCCTGCCCAAACCCGGTGCCAACGACGACGCCGACACCGCCGCCGCGTCGCGCAAACAGCTGACCACGTCGAAGAAAGAGCTCACCCAGGTCGCGTCCTTCCAGGCCTCACGCCTGTTCGAGGCCATGTGCCTGGGCCGCACCTGGGACGTGCCCGTGTGGAACGAGCTGTACGGCCACCCGATCATGAACCACCTCATGTCGACCCTGGTGTGGAAGGTGTGGCAGCCGGCCGACGGCCCGTACCAGCTGTTCCGCCCCGCCGACGGCGAGCTGCTCGACGCCGACGACGAAACCATCACCCTGCCCGATACCGGCCGTGTCGGCCTGGCCCACCTAGCCACCGTCACACCCGCCGAAGCCGCACAGTGGAAAGCCCACCTCGTCGACTACGACGTAGACCCGCTGTTCTCCCAGATGACCTCAGCCAGCCCGCAACACACCGCGACCGCGACCGAGATCGACGACCACAAAGGATGGCTGTCGGACTCCTACGCCATCCGCGCCCGCGCCACCAAACGCGGGTACACCCGCGGGATGGCCGAAGACGGCGGCTGGTTCGGCGAGTACACCAAGAACCTCCCCAGCGCAAAGATCCAGGTGGTGATCGAGTTCACCGGCTCCTACGTCCCCGAAGAACAGATCCCCGCCGCAGTACAAACCCTCGCCTTCCACCGCACCTCCCGCCCCATCCCCCTGGCCGAGGTACCCCCGATCCTCCTAGCAGAGTCGTACGCCGACTACGTCCACATCGCCGAAGCCGGAACCTTCGACCCCGACTGGGAGAAGAAGAGCGCCTTCTAAGAATGCACGAACCAGCGCCACCCGGGAGGCTGCGCTGGCGCTGGTTCGACCCTGGCCTGCACGGCTACATGGGCTCCGGTCGTCCGCCACAGCGGCTTGAGCAGGAAAGACATGAGGAACCGTCCCCACTGTCTCCTGCTTTCCGTGAGCATCACCTGCGCGGCTCAGCAAGCGCAGCGCGGATCTGTTGGTGTGCAGCCGGCCCGTCCAGCAGCGTGGCCGTGCCGTCCAGCACCCCGTCGAGACGCCGGAGGATCTCGGTGCGCCAGGCGACGTCCACAGATGGCTGGTCCACGCTGAGGTTGTCTGTCGAGTGCAGGCTGGCGAGCAGCTGGTGCGCGACGACGGTGCGTTGGTCTGGATCGAGGCAGAGCCCCGCCTCGATGACCGCGTCTGCATCCAGTGTCATGTCCGCCAATGTACGGTCCGCACACGTGTCCAGGCGGGTGATGTGGGCGAAGTCGGTGGCGGCGGTGTCAACCTGGGACCACGTTGACCAGGCGCGGTGCGCGGACGATGACCTTGCGCACGTCGACCCGATGGTCCGTCGCCTCTGGTGGTATGAGGTGAAAGGTATTGTCCCACTGTGACAGAAAACTGATATGATTTGATGTCATGATGCCGACCGCAGACCTCAGCCCTGGCCGGTACCTCGCGATGGTCCCGCCCAGGTCGTTCGTGCGCGTCCAAGACTTGCCAGGCACCCGTCAGGCTGCTGCTTCAGCACTGTCTCGGGCCGCTGCCCGCGGGGAGGTCGTACGTGTGCGCAAGGGTCTGTACTTCAAGGGCGTCGCGACTCGCTACGGGGTGGCGACACCTGCTTCTGTCGATGTCGCGCGGGCTGTCCTCGGTGACGAGGGCGTGGGCCCCGCTGGCTACAGCGCTGCCCGGGCTTTCGGACTCACGACACAGGTGCCCCCGCGCACCGAGCTGGCCGTCGCCGGGCCGTTGCCAGCGCCTTTGGAGGATGTACGGCTTCACCGGCGTAACAACATGGCCCGCCGCAGGCTCACCTGGTTCGAGATCGCGTTGCTGGAGGTCTTGCGCGCCTGGGACACCGTCTCAGACAAGCCCCTGTCAGACCTCGCCGATGCGGTCTCCACCGCGGTCCGGGCCGGGAAGCTCAACCTGGCGAGCGTTGCCGACGTCCTGCGCACCGAGCGCAGCCCAGCAGCACGCGACCGGTTCGAGGCACTGTCAGCGATCTTGTCAGAACCGGTGAGGGCCGCATGAGCACAACCTTGCTCGACCATCGCGCCGAGCTCGCTGCCCTGGTCGACGCGACGGGCCGTGCGTTCGGGCTGGACCGGGCGTTCGTCGAGAAAGACTTCTGGGTCACCGAAGTCCTGCGTGCTGTCGCCCCAGGCTGAGTGGACTGCGCTCCGCGCAGTTGGGTTGACCAGGCAAGACCGCAGACCTTCCCCGTCTTTGGGCTCAGCCCGCCAGGGATCGGGGAGGTCTCCCGTGCAACCGGTCAGGGTGTGTCAGCCTTGTCGAGATCTGCAAGGAAGTCGGACGGCAGGACACCAGGCGGCGTGGCGTCAGATGCGATCAGTCTTTCGTCGCGGGTGACGACACAGTCAGCCCCGTGACGGCTAGCCACCTCAAGAAGGATGGCGTCCTCAAAATCGTCCATCGCAGAGTCCAGCGCTGCCCGGCAGTCCTGGCCCAGCACATCGGCTGGCGACAAGATGCGCAGCACCTTTCGCAGAGCGGATCTGGCCTCGGCGCAGCCGAGCTGACGACGAAGGATGTAGAAAATGTCGGTCAGGCTCGTCGCGACCACCATGCCCTGAGCCTCTCCGACAGCCAGCCTTAGCAAGACCTTCTCGGCGTCATCCCGGAAGGGTTCACGCGACGCCAGGGCATCGAGCAGGACATTGGTGTCAACCACGACACGCATCAGACCAGCCGTTCTTGCCTGGCCTGGTCCCGGTCAGTGTCGGGCCGCAGGATCCCGAACAGGGACTTGGCGTCCGCGATCCTCACGGTGTCGAGACTGATGATCCGAGCAACAGGCTCGGCGCCGTCGATCACCACGATGTCCTCACCACGGGCCTGCTCTATCAGACGCTGGGTGTCTCGACCCAGTTCCTTCAGCCTGACCTGCACCATGATCCCTCCCGACAGCCGGGTGCCGTTCTCGCCCCCCAGTATAGATTCTGAGACCACGTCGGTGTCCCAGCGGCGGCTGACGATGTCAGCCTGGGACCACGTTGACCAGGCGCGGTGCACGGACGATGACCTTGCGCACTTCGCGTCCGGCCAGGGTGCGGACCACTGCCGGGTCGGCCAGGGCCAGACCGGTCAGCTCGTCGTCGGTGGCGGACGGGGAGACCTCGGCCCGGGAGCGGACTTTCCCGGCGACCTGGATCACGCAGGTCACGGTCTCTTCGACGAGCCAGGCCGGGTCGGCCACGGGGAATGGTGCGTCGATGAGCGAACGGTCGTGGCCCAGGCGTTCCCACAGCTCTTCGGCGATATGCGGGGCGATGGGGGCGGTCATGAGCACCACCGGTTCGACCGCCGCGCGCGGCACCCGGTCCAGCGTGGTCAGGTGGTTGTTCGCGACGATGAGCTTGGCGATCGCGGTGTTGACCCGCATGGCCTCCATGTCTTCGGTGACCCCGGCGATGGCGTGGTGGATGACCCGCCAGGTCTCGTCGTCGGGGGCGTCGTCGGTGACGGTCAGCGCGCCGGTGGTCTCGTCCACGACGTTGCGCCACAGCCGCTGCAAGAACCTTTGCGACCCGACGACGGACCTGGTGTCCCACGGACGCGACAGGTCTAGCGGGCCCATGGACATCTCGTAGACCCGCAAGGTGTCGGCGCCGTACGCGGCGTACATCTCGTCGGGGGTGACGACGTTCTTCAGGGACTTGCCCATCTTGCCGTACTCACGGGCGACGTCCTGGCCGTTCCAGGTGAACTGGTCGTCGTCTTCGACCACCTCGTCGGCGGGCACGTACACGCCGCGCTCGTCGGTGTAGGCGTAGGCCTGGATGTAGCCCTGGTTGAACAGGCGGTAGAACGGTTCGGCCGAGCTGACGTGACCCAGGTCGTACAGCACCTTGTGCCAGAACCGTGCGTACAGCAGGTGCAGCACGGCGTGCTCGACCCCGCCGACGTACAGGTCGATCCCGCCAACAGACCCCTCGTCTTGGTGGCCGTGGCCAGGGCCCAGCCAGTACTGGTCAAGCTCAGGGTCGACGAGGGTGCCGTCTTGCGCCGGGTCGAGGTACCGCAGGTAGTACCAGCACGACCCGGCCCAGTTGGGCATGGTGGACGTCTCGCGGCGGTACTGGCGCGGTCCGTCGCCCAGGTCCGCCGTGATGTTCACCCAGGCGTCGTTGCGACCCAGGGGGGCTTCGGGTTCAGAGTCAGCGTCTTCGGGGTCGAACAGGCGCGGGGAGTAGTCCGGCACGTCAGGCAGAGGCACCGGCAGCATGGACTCCGGCAGCGCCGTGGTGATCTGGTCGTCGTCGTACACGACGGGGAACGGTTCGCCCCAGTACCGCTGACGGCTGAACAACCAGTCGCGCAGACGGAAGGTGACCGACGCCTCCCCCACCCCACGCTGCGCCAGCCAGGTGTTCATCGCCGCGGTGGCGCTCGGCACGTCCAGACCGTTGAGGTCGAGGGTCTCGTGCGCGGAGTTGATGACGGTCCCGTCGTAGGTGCGCGCACCGTCGCCCTCGCCGTCGACGGTGTAGACGATGGGCAGGTCGTACGCCGTGGCGAACTCGTAGTCACGGTCGTCGCCGCCGGGGACGGCCATGATCGCGCCGGTCCCGTACCCCATGAGCACGTAGTCAGCGGTGAACACCGGCAACGTGTCGCCGGTGACGGGGTTGACAGCCATGTGCCCGGTGAACACACCGGTCTTGCGGCCAGCGTCGGCCTGGCGCTCCAACGCGGTGCGGCCAGCGGCGTAGGCCCGGTACGCGGTGACAGCGGCCTTTGGACCCGGGTGTCCCCCGGTCCACGCTTCGCGGGTGCCCTGCGGCCAGGTCGTCGGCACGTCGTCCAGCAGCGGGTGCTCAGGGGACACGACCATGAACGTCGCCCCGAACAACGTGTCCGACCGGGTGGTGAACACTTCCAGCTGTGCCGTCCCGCAGCCGGCGGGGCACTGGTCCCCCGGCTCGCAGCGACAGTCCGGGCCGCAGCCGCAGTCGGGGTGTTGGCACAGCACACCGAAACGCACGGTGGCACCGGTGGACCGTCCGATCCAGTGCCGCTGCATGGACTTGACCTTGTCGGGCCAGTCGATGGCGTCCAGGTCGTCGATGAGCCGGTCGGCGTAGGCGGTGATCCGCATGTTCCACTGCCGCAGGTTCTTCTTGAACACTGGCACGTTGCCGCGTTCGGAACGTCCGTCGGCGGTGACCTCTTCGTTGGCCAGCACCGTGCCCAGGCCCGGCGCCCAGTTCACCGGGGTGTCGGCCAGGTAGGCCAGCCGGTGGGCGTCGAGAACCTTGGCGCGGGCGACCCGGTCCAGGTCGTCCCACGCGACGCCCGCCGGGACGTCGGCGATGCCGTCGGGCACCTGCCGGGTCCCGTCGGCCAGCTCGGCCTCCAGCTCGGCGATGGGCCGGGCGCGCCCT
>WRET01000007.1 GCA_009779195.1 Micrococcales bacterium | reverse complement strand
TCGGTGATGTACGACGACGCTTCCGCAGGGCTGTACACGTCCAGGTCCACCTCGCCCCGGTCCGACCCCTGGTACCCGGCCCCCCGACGGCGGGTGGTGACCAGCGTCTGGCCTCCGACCGGAGGCCACCACGGCGCGAGCTGCGGGGGCTCGACGTCCAGGTCGTCGAGCACCACGAACCACGACCGGTCCGTCGCTGCCAACCAGGCACGGAACGCCTGCGCCAACGCCTCGTCGTTCTCGCGGCGCAACCCCAGGGCACGTGCGGCTGCGGCGTAACCGCTGATCACACCGTCGAGACGGGAGGCGTCGACCCACACCTTGACCTGGGCGTCGCTCGAGCGGAAGTACTGGCTGGCCAGCTGCGACTTACCCACCCCTCCGTCACCGCGCAGCACCTGGGTCAGCACCACTGTCTGCATTCGCGACCATGCGGTGTCGATCGCGTCACGTGCCGCCGACCTGGGCTGCAACGCCGGGGCGGCGTCCGGCGGGTTCCCCACTGGCGGTACCTGCGCAGGAGCCTTCTCTCCCAGCTTCTGGTCGATCGACACCAACAGGTCCCTCTGGTGCTCGGCGTTCGCTACGAGCCGGTCGGCCTTGCCGTCGATCCGGTCGGTCGTCGTGGCGACATGTCCCAGCCGGTTCAGCGCCTCGACGATGAACACCTGGTGAGGCACCATCGCCCGGTAGGTCTCCTCGATGACGACCTGGGCGACACCCATCCCGCCGACGTCCTCGAACGTCTCGCAGGCGCGGGTGACGACCACCTGGGCAGCCCGGCCTGGGTCAAGGTCCAACGCAGTCCACTCGTCCATCGTCAGTGCGTGTGCCGCCATGATGTCGCACGCCAGACGCCGACCAGCCGCGAGCTCGCTGCGCCCAAGCTCGGCGAGACGCGCTGCCACCGCGGACCTGACCTGCGTGTCGAGCGCCTGGCGCGTCGTGGGACCGAAAAGTCTGTCGACCGCGTCCCCTCCAGCGGACGCGACCGCCCCACCCGCGCCCGCCACCACGACCCCCAGCCCCGGATCTCCCGTCGTGACGACCACAGCGGCACCCCCAAGCGCCGTCAACCCCTGGACAGCGGCCCTGACAACCGACCGTCGCACCGGCACAGCAACCCCGTTCCACGCAACCGACCTTTCCAATTGGCACCCTACCTGCTGAGGCGTCCGAATCTGCGCCGCGGTTGGGTAGCCAGCTCCTCAAGACAGTCCTCAGCGTCTTTGCTGCTCCGACTGCCCGGCCCCGGCTGCAGGCCGACAGGTGAATCCACTCGGGCTTTCACTCAGCAGCGAGGCGGCGTTCAGGCCGAGGAGGGCGGCGCTTCCGTCGTCTCGGCCTCGACCAGGAGGGTCAGGCCGCGTTTGCGTGTACGCAGCACCCTGAGACCGGAGCGCTCTGCGTCTGAGCGGATCTCGCGGTCTGAGGGAAAGCTTTCGACGTGGTGGAGGGCGCGGAAAAGGGCGTTCAGGGGTGGGCGCGCGATGCCGAAACGGGGTTCGGCGATGACCAGGCGGCCTCCCGGGGCCAGGACGCGGGCTGCTTCGGCCAGGAACTGCTCGCGGGAGTCGAGGTGGTGGTAGGCCAGGCAGGTCACGACCATGTCGAACGTGGCGTCGTCGAAGGGCAGGTCTTCGGCTGAACCTTGGTGGATATCCATCTGCGGGTTGGCGCGCCGCGCCACCTCGACCATCTCGGGGGCGATCTCCACGCCGGAGCCGACCGCGCCTCGCTCGGCGAGCAGGGACAGCAGCCGTCCTGTGCCGCACCCGACGTCCAGCACACGGCACCCTTGAGGGATCTCGCAGGTCAGCACAGCCTGGTAGAACCACCGCGCCACCCGGCCCTGGATCCCGCTGTCGTACCCTTCGGCCCACTTGCCGAACCCCACGTGCCGGTGCGCCATGAGCTTCCCTCCGCCGGTGTTGGCCACCAGTGTCCCGCGCAAACCCCGTCTCACCAAGCACGACATCCAGGCTGGAACGTGGAGTACCTATCTGCTGCTGCTCCACGTTTCGGCAAAAAGTGGAGTAGTGCGAGGGCGATGGTCACAGCGCGAAGACGGTGACACCGCGGTGGTCGGCCGTGAGGTCGGCGATATCGGTGGGATCCGAGGTGACGATCGGGACGGTTCGCCGAAGCATCGCTGCACGCTCGACTCCTGCCACGAACGACAGGCCAGGTGGTACGTTCGTCAGGGAATGGACGGAGGCTGTGATGAGTGACCTGCTGGACCTTCCAGAGATCGGGCCGGTTGCTGCGGCGAACCTGGCGGCCGTCGGAATCGAAGACGCTGAGACGTTACGTGAGGTCGGTGCCCAGGAGGCGTTCGTACGGATCCGCACGGAGGTCGACCCTGGAGCCTGCTTGCAGATGCTCACCGGCTTGGAGTGCGCAGTCCGGGGTGTGCGGGCCTCCATGCTTCCCCCAGCGGACAAGGCCGAGCTGCGCGAGTGGTTCCGGAGCCTGGACGCGTCGTGAACACGTGCCCCATGGACTGACTGGTTGCGGACATGACGGCTCGGCTCACGCCGCAGGGAGCACACCGACGGGACGGCCCACAAACTCGGGGACGTCAGCGGCATCCGAGGACTCGGGAAGGTCGCCGAGCAGGTCCACGAGGGTGCCACCGTCGTCGATGGCAGCGTCCAGCTCGTCCTCCTCGGCGTCGAGGATGATCTGGCGAGGTTCGTCAGGGCATATCACGGTGAACTCCCTGTTGTCAGCCTTGTACGACCCGTCTACCGAATGGCATTCGTTCCAGAAACCAGCGAGCGCGGCAAATGCGCGCCCGGAGGGTTTCAGCTCACCAGGCACCGCGAGGTGGTAGTTGGGGTCTGCGCGGCGCATGAGGCCGAACTGCGCCTCGGCAGGGTCTTCGTGCCCGTCGTCGTTGATCAGGTCGTACCACCAGACCCCGCCGACGTCGCCGGTGGCACGTACGCGCACGTACAGCTCGACGAGGTTCACCGCCTGGCCCCTTTCGGAGACCCCGCCATCGAAGTCGTACGACGACCACCCAACCTCGGTGACGTACACCGGCACGCGGGAGCCGTAGGCCTCGGCGACCTCTTCGGCGACCAGGTGCACGCAGTTGGCCGCGACATCCGCGCCTGCAGGTGCGCTCGACGAGCCGGGACAGCCGTCGGGGGCGTGGACGTACGGGTGGACGACCGCACCGTCGACCTCGATGCCACGTTTGCCCATCTCGGTCATGACAGTCTCGGTCCACTCCGGGTTCCGTGCGGAGATCGCGTTGACGATGACCGGAACCCCGGGGGCGGCCTCACGGAAAGAAGGCTGGTCGATACCCACACGCTCCGGGTAGAGCATGGCCTCGACGAGGTCGACGTACATCATCGGGCAGCCTGGTTTGTCCTGCGGGTCCGTCGGGCACGGGCTGCCCACGGCTGGGCGTTGGGGCCAGCCCATGTAGATGTCCCACTCGTTCCACACCTCGACCCCTGACAGGTTCTCCGGGCCGACCTTGGTCACCACGGTCGACGCGTACTGCAAGAAGGCCGCGCGTTCCTCTTTGGTGTCCGGGAAACCCCCGCCCTCCATGAAGCGGCGGTTGCCGTAGTCGAGCAGCAGCATGACCTTGCCGCCGTGCTCAGCGACGGGCTGCAGCGGAGTGGTCCAGTTCGGTTCGTCCATCTCTCCCCAGGAAGCCTCGTCGCGCAGGCTCTGGACACCCATCTCTGTGATGGCGATCTCGGCGAGCCCCTTGCCGTCTGAGGGGCGCGCCCTGCTCCACATCAGGTGCGAGGCGACACCCATGATGAACCCGTCGGGCCCCACCTCGGGCGTCTCCTCCTCCACGTCAGGGGTCTGCGACGCCGATGGCGTCTGGGTGCCGGGGGGGACGTCGGCGGCAGGGGAGCACGCGGCCAGGGAGGCGACGGAGCAGGACGCGACGACCGCCCACGCCCCGATGGCGCGCAGGAGTCTGTGCCGTGTTGTGGGATGCATGAAATCCACCCTACGTGCCGAAACGCGCATTATCCAACCGCTGGGCACGGCAGGCGCCCGGCCACAGCCGGCACGTCGTGCCTGCAAGGTCCGCTGCACAACCCCACGACCGTGGGCCAGGGCGTGTCTCTGAACCCCCCGGGCGAGCGCGGCGTGTCCGGTGCGTGCGCTGGCAAAGCGACGGAGGAGAGCAGCACTGGAGGTGCTGCCGACGACGACGACGCCAGCGTGCGTGCCGGGCGCGTCGCGGCGTGCGGGGGGTTGTGAGACACGCCCTAGAACAGCCCGCGCAGCAGGTCAGCTGGTGGCGTCGTGGAGCTGTCGGGCGAGGGCACGGTCGACGCGGGCCCGCAGGGCGGTGCCTTCCTCGCGGTGCTCGGAGTGTTCCACCTCTCCGCGTTCGTGGACCAGGTGGACGAGGTCGCCTCGGTCGTAAGGGACGACGACGTCGACGAGGACGTCGGGGCGGGGCAAGGCATCGGCGATGACGTCCTGCAGCTCATCAAGGCCCTGGCCGGTGCGGGCGGAGACGACGATGGCGCCGGCTTCTTTGGTGCGCAGACGGGCGATGGCCTCGGTGTCGGCCAGGTCAGCCTTGTTGAGGACGACGATCTCGGGGACGTCGAGCGCACCTTCGATATCGCCGAGCACCGCGCGGACTGCGGCGACCTGGCCTTCGGGGTCGACATGGGCCGCGTCGACGACGTGGACGACGAGGTCGGCGTCGGCGACCTCTTCGAGGGTGGAGCGGAAGGCTTCGACCAGCTGGTGGGGCAACGCCCGGACGAACCCGACCGTGTCGGTGAGGGTGTACACACGCCCGTCAGGGGTGGTGGCGCGCCGGACGGTCGGGTCGAGGGTGGCGAACAGGGCGTTGTCGACCAGCACCCCAGCGTCGGTCAGCTGGTTGAGCAGCGACGACTTACCTGCGTTGGTGTACCCGACGATGGCGACCGACGGGACCGAGTGGCGTTCGCGCGAACGCCGTTTCGTGGCCCGCGCCGGGGCCATGGCGGCGATGTCACGGCGCAGACGGGCCACACGTGTGCGGATCCGGCGACGGTCCAGCTCGATCTTCGTCTCACCGGGACCACGCGACCCCATACCCTGCGACGTCCCGCCGACCTGCCCACCAGCCTGCCGGGACATCGACTCGCCCCAACCGCGCAGACGCGGCAGCAGGTACTCCAGCTGGGCCAGCTCGACCTGGGCATTGCCCTCTTTGGACTTGGCGTGCTGGGCGAAGATGTCCAAGATCAACGCGGTCCGGTCGATGACCTTGACCTTGACGACGTCCTCCAGGCCACGGCGCTGCGACGGCGCCAGCTCGCAGTCGGCGATGACGGTGTCCGCGCCGAGGGTCGCCACCAGGTCCGCCAGCTCGGCGGCCTTGCCAGACCCCAGGTACGTCGCCGGGTCAGGGTTCCCACGCCGTTGCAGCATCCCGTCGAGCACCTGCGACCCGGCGGTCTCGGCCAGCGCCGCCAGCTCGCGCAGGCTGGTCTCGGCAGCCTGCGCCCCGCCGCCGCTCCACAGCCCCACGAGCACCACTTTCTCCAGGCGCAGCTCGCGGTACTCGACCTCGGTGACGTCTTCGAGCTCGGTCGACAACCCCGCGACCCGGCGTAACGACGCACGTTCTTCCAGGTCCAGCTGGTCACCGTCAGCAGCGGTGTGCTCGGCGTCAGTGGCCTGCACCGCCGTCCCGACCCGGCTGAGCACCCGGGCCACGACGTCGTCAGCCACCTCCTGCGCGCTACGCGCGTCCGCAGATCCCATCACCATCGTCCTTCCTGGTCACTCCAGCGTCCCACGCCCCGCCCCCCAGAGGCGACCCAATTCGCCACTGCGCACCAGCTCCACGCCTGAACCAGCGACCAGGCATTTGCGCTCGCTCACCGTCCGAGAGCCCGAAGCAGGTCGGCGCCAGCGGTCTGCGACATGGGACGCTCTGACCGGCTCGCCGCGGCGGCCTCGGCAATGGCACTGTCTTGTTCACGCAGGTCGCGCACGTCCGCTGTGGTGTCCACCGGCGGACCGCCCGGCGCCGCTGCCCACACCCGGTCACGTACTACCTCGCGGGCATTGGGCGTCACCCGCACCCGTGGATCCTGGCGCGGGTTCATGCGGCCCGCCAGAGGTCGGCCAGCGGAGGCCCGGTCACCACGGCTGCGTCTGCTTTGAACGACGTGACGATAGGGTCGTCGTGGTCCTGGGCCTCCTGGAGGCGACGAGGTGTTGTGGCATAGACCTGCACTGGCTGGCCTGTCCAGCGTCGTGCCTTGGTGTGCAGAGACAAGACGAACGCGTCGACACGGTCAGGGGTGTCGTCGTCGGGGGTGACGACAAGCAGGTCGAGGTCACTACCCAGACCTGCCTCGCCACGTGCGACGGACCCGAACACCGCCACTGTGACCGCGTCCGTGTCGCCGTACACCTCATCGACGACCTCACGGACGCGGCGCGTGAACAGCGACCAGACGTCGACCTCACGGAACGCGGCGTCGACCGCTGGGAAGAGCAGGTGGTCACGGTTGATCGTATACACGTTCGACGCACCGACGGCCTCAACATCCACCACTCCCTGCTGCACGAGCCTGTGCAGGGCGTACTGGATGCCACGAGCACTTCCTGCCTCCCCGGCGACGCGCGCCACCTGCCGGCCGGTCATCCCTGTGCCTGCACGCCAGAGCACCCCCAGACACGTGGCCTGAAGCCCACCGAACACGCTCTCGGGGCCGCTCCAGTCCATCACACCTCCAACCAACTGCCAATGAGCATATTATTGCTCACATGCGCAGGATTCTGCAAACTACAGAGAAGCGCGCCGCCGACCCAGGGCGTGCCTCGTCACCACACAGGCGAGCAGAAGTCGGCAACGTTCCAGCTGGTCGCACCCTTGGACCGCTCGACCTCTGGTCCGAGACACGGTCCGATCCACCACCGCCTGACGAACGGTGACCGACACGCCATGATGGGGGCACGCCGACCTGGGAGGATGGCAGGCTGTGACGAGATACTGTGCTTTTCTGCGAGGGGTGAACGTCAATGGGCGCAAGATGCTCATGGCGGACGTGCGCGCTGTTGCCGAGCAGGCTGGGTTGCGGGATGTGACCACGGTGCTGGCGACAGGGAACGTCGTGTTCACCAGCGACGAACCGGCCCAGGTGGTGGCACGACGGTTGGCGGACGCGCTGGGCGAGCACTACGGCGGACCGGTGTTCTTGTTCGTCAAGGACGCCGCGCAGGTGGACCAGATCGTCGGCGCCGTGCCGTTCGAGGACGACCCGGACCTGCACGTGTACGTATTCGTCTGCGACGACGGGTTCACCGGCACCCTGCTGGAGAAGTTCGCGGAGATCACCCCGGTCGTCGGCGAGACTGCAACCGTCAGCCAGGGGTGTTTCTTCTGGCGGGTGCCGAAAGGGTCGACCCTCGACGCAGGGTTCTCCAAGGTCTTGGGCAACCCGCGCCTGCGCGAGAAGCTCACCAGCCGGAACGTGTCCACGATACGCAAGGTCCAGGCGGTGATGGCGGCGCCGTGACCGTCAGCGGGTAGGGTCGGCGCGGTGAGTGGGCACTACTTCACGCCTGAGCCGGGCGGGGCGGACGTGCGGCGTCAGGTTGTCGTGCGGTTGGCTGGGCGCGACGTCACGGTGACGACCTCGGGTGGGGTGTTCTCGCCGGGGCGGGTGGACGCCGGGACGCGGGTCCTGCTGGACCATGTCGACGACCCTGCGCCTGGGGACCTGCTGGACCTGGGGTGCGGGTGGGGGCCGTTGGCGCTGGCGGCAGGGTTGCGCGCACCTGGGGTGGATGTGTGGGCGCTGGACGTCAACTCCCGGGCGCTGGACCTGGCAGCGACGAACGCTCGTGCGCTGGGGCTCGAACGGGTCCGGGCGGTCACAGCCGACCAAGTGGGCGCGGACCTGCGGTTCACGACCATCTGGTCGAACCCGCCGATCCGGATCGGCAAACCTGCGCTGCACAAGCTGCTGGCCACCTGGCTGGGCAGGCTCACCGACGACGGCACCGCCTGGCTGGTCGTCGCCCGCAACCTTGGTGCCGACCCGCTGCACCGCTGGCTCGCCGAGACCCTGGGACGACCGGTCGACCGTGTGGCCTCGGCCAAGGGGTTCCGGGTGCTGCGGGTCACACCAAGGTAGTACTGGGCCTGCGCCCACCATCCGGGACGGGCTGTCCCTGACCCGGGGTGATACGGTCAACAGTTTGGGTGAGGACGCGCGAGTCTTGGGCACGGCCGACGCCGGTGCGCTAGTGTGCGGATTCGTCAGTGAACGTACGTTCCTACTCTCTGGGGCATCCTCCCCGTCTTCTCACCGCGACCAAGGAGACACACCATGCGACTACGTCGCCTCGGCGCCACCAGCGTGGCCGCCGTCATCGCTCTCACCCTGGGCAGCGTCGCCCTGACCGGCTGTGGCAACTCCGACGACTCGGCTTCTTCCGACCAGTTCACGATCGGGGCGGCCATCATCGTGTCGCACCCGGCGCTGGAGGCTGTGGTCGCCGGGTTCGAAGAGGTCCTCAAAGAAGAGGGTGTCAAGTACAAGATGATCAGCAAGAACGCCCAGGGCGACCAGGCGAACGCAGCCACCATCGCGTCGACCTTCGCGTCCAACAAAGACATCGACCTGATCCTGGCGGTCTCGACGCCGATCGCCACGACGATGGCCGCTGCCGAGAAGGACCGTCCGATCCTGTTCGCAGCCGTCACCGACCCTGTCGGCGACAAGTTGGTGCCCTCCTGGGACAAGGCTGGCCCCAACATCACCGGCGCCTCCGACCTGCCCCCTGAGGCCAAGCCTGTGTCTTTGGTCCAGGAGGCCATGCCTGACGTGGCGAACGTCGGCGTGCTCTACTCCTCGTCCGAGTCCAACTCCCTGGCCCAGGTCGAAGCGTTCGAGGCAGAGGCCAAAGAGCTCGGCATCAAGATCACCAAACAGGGCATCACCGGACCGAACGAGGTCTCTGCCGGGCTCGACGCCCTGGCCGGGGTCGACGCCATTCTGATCCCGACCGACAACACTGTCGTCGCCGCGATCGCGTCAGTGATCCAGTTCGGCCAGGAGAACAAGATTCCCGTCTTCTGCGCTGACAACTCCACCGTCGAGCTGGGCACCGTGGCAACCCGCGGCCTGAGCTACCACAACCAGGGCCGACGCGTTGGTGAGATGGCTGTGGCGATCCTGCGGGACGGCAAGACGGTCGCCGACTTCAAGCCGGAGAAGCCCACCGAGACCGAGCTGCTCGTCAACCCGGACGCAGCCAAGAAGTTCGGGCTGACACTTCCTGAGGCACTGGTCGCCCAAGGCACTGTCGTCGAGACCAAGTAACGCCCGTGCTGGGAGCCGTCGACCAAGGTCTGATCACCGCAGTGCTCGCACTGGGGGTGTTCTTGACCTTCCGCATCCTCAACTTTGCGGATCTCACGGTCGACGGCTCCTTCACGGCGGGCACCGCCTCCACCGCCATCTTGATCTTCAACGGCGTCCCGCCGGTGGTGGCGATCGGTGGCGGGATCGTCGCCGGGGCGCTGGCTGGGTTGGTCACCGGCGTCTTGCACACCAAGTTCCACATCGACCCGTTGCTCGCGTCGATCCTGGTGATGCTGGCGATGTACACCGTGAACACGCGGATCATGTGGATGGGCCACGACGGTCTGCACCGCTCCAACGTCGGGCTGCTGGGCAAAGACACGATCTTCACGCCGCTGGTCGAGAACCGGTTGCGGGGGACGTGGGTCTCGGTCGGCTGCATCGGTGCTGGTGTCTTGGTCGTGGCTGCTGTGATGGTGTGGTTCTTGGCCACCAAGTTCGGTTTCGCCGTCATGACCACCGGGGACAACCCGGGGATGGCGTCGGCCATGGGTATCAACACGGCGATGACAAAAACCGTGACGCTCATGGTCTCCAACGGCCTGGTGGGGTTGTGCGGAGCGATCACAGCCCAGTACGTCAGCTCGTCGAACATCGAAGACGGCAGGGGCATGATCTTGATCGGGCTCGCCTCAGTCATCTTGGGCAACGCCATCTTCGGCACCCGGTACCTGTGGCTGGCGGCGATCGGTGTCGTCGTCGGGGCTGTGCTCTACCGGGTGGCGATCTTCTGGGCGTTGAAGTGGGAGTTCATCGAGAACTCCGACATGAAGCTGATGTCGGCGGTCTTGGTGGTCGTCGCTCTCGTGCTCTCGCAGTCCAAGAGCGCGAACACCCTGGTGACGAAGTTGTCTCCGTGGCGCCAGCGCGCTGATATCCCTGAGCAGATGAGCGTGGTCCCCAACCCCTTCTCCCCCATGGCAGAGCTCGACGCCGCGCACCAGGCTTCGACTGCCCAGCCGACCCACACCGGGTCTGGACACGCCCGGCACAAAGCTCCCCCTCCGTGCGGTCCCGACAACCCCAGACGAGGTCCCGATGACCCAGGCTGACGAGAACGGGCCGGCCTGGGGTACACCGCAGCAGACGCCTCCCGACAAGACCGCCGACGACAAGGTCCCGTCGATGCTGTCTCTGGCGGGGATCTGCAAGACGTTCTACCCCGGGACTCCCAACGAACGTGTGGCGCTGCGCGACGTGGACCTGGAGCTGGCGACCGGAGACTTCGTCACCATCATCGGCTCGAACGGGGCTGGCAAGTCGACCTTGCTCAACGTCACCGCGGGGTCGTTGTCGGTCGACTCCGGAAAGGTGCGGATCAACGGCAAGGACGTGACGAGGAGTCCCGCCCACCGGCGGGCCGCGCGGATCGCCCGGGTTTTCCAGGACCCCCAGGCCGGTACCGCCCCGCACCTGACCATCGAGCAGAACCTGTCCGTCGCGCTCAACCGGGGCCGGCGTCTGACGTTGGGCCTGGGGCTGACCAGGTCGCGCCGCAGGTGTTTCGTCGAGCAGCTGGCCACGCTGGAACAGGGCCTGGAGCACCGGATGAACCACCGGGTCGGGCTCCTGTCGGGGGGTCAACGCCAGGCCCTGAGCCTGTTGATGGCGACCTTCACCCACCCCGACCTGCTGCTGCTCGACGAGCACACCGCAGCTTTGGACCCTGAGCGTGCCGAGCTGGTCTTGCGCCTGACCGCGCAGATGATCTCCGACCACCAGCTGACCGCCCTCATGGTGACCCACAACATGGACCACGCCCTGCGTATGGGCAACCGGTTGCTCATGATGCACGACGGCGAGATCGTCCGCTCGCTGAGCCCAGAAGAAAAAGCCAAGGCCACGGTCTCCGACCTCCTCGACCTCTTCGCCACCAAAGGCGGGCTCAGCGACCGGACCCTGCTGACCTAGAAGACAGTGGGGACGGTTCCTATGTCTTGCCTGGTCAGCGCCGAATCCGCAGGTGGTCTCCATCACAACCTTGGGTCCGTAGACGGCTGAGGTGGATCTGCATCGGTCGGGGCAGGGCAGCAGAGGTGGCGCTGACCAGGCAAGACATAGGAACCGTCCCCATTGTCTTCTAGCCGGGCAGCGGACGACGGGTGGGGGCGGCTGGGTCGACGAGGCGGCCGGCGTCGGCGTCGGCGACGAGGGCGAGGGCTTGGTCGAGCAGGTCGGGGGCGTCGGCGGCCAGCCAGTGGACCCTGGGGTCACGGCCGAACCAGCCCATCTGCTTGCGGGCCAGGCGCCGGGTGGCGGTCACGGTCTGGGCCTGGGCGGTGGGTTCGTCGACCTGGCCGTCGAGCATGGCCAAGACCTGGGCGTAACCGACGGCACCGCGGGCGGTGCGCGACATCCCGGCGTCGCGCAGGGTCCGTACCTCCTCGACGAGGCCCGCGGCCCACATGGATTCGACCCGGGTGGTGATCGCTGCGTCCAAGGCTTCGCGGTCCAGCTCTAGGCCGAGCTGGACGGCGGGGACCTCGTAGGTGTACGTGGGCAGGTCAGTCGTGGGGGGTCTGCCGGTCAGGGCGTAGACCTCCAGGGCCCGGACCACCCGGCGGACGTTACGCGGGTCGATCGCTGCGGCAGCCTGAGGCGCCAGGGCCGCGAGCTCGGCGTGCACAGCTGCGGCGCCTTCGGTCTCGGCCCGGCGTTCGAGGGTCTCACGCAGCCCGGGGTCGGTTCCGGGGAACTGCATGGGGTCGAGCAACGCCCGTACGTACAACCCCGACCCTCCCACGACGACCGCCCGCTGGCCCCGTTCCGCCAGGTCTGCCAGCACCGTCCGCCCTGCCTCACGGTACTGGGCGACCGACACTGCGACGTCCGGGCCGACGACGTCTACCAGGTGGTGCACCACCCCCCGACGCTGGGCCTTGGTGGTCTTGGCGGTCCCGATATCCATCCCCCGGTACAGCGCGAACGCGTCGGCGTTGACCACCTGGCCGCCCAGCGCGAGCGCCAGCTCGACCCCCAACCCAGACTTACCCGTGGCGGTGGGCCCGACGACAGCGACGACGTTCACCCGACGACGGTACCGTCAGCCCAGCAGGTCGGTGACGATCTCGTCGGCTTCGTCGTGGAGGCCCGCGCCGCGCAGGAGGGCGACGAGGTCGTCGAGGACTTTGACCTGGGTGTCGCGCTGGTGGGCACGACCGAGCTGGGCGGCAGCGGTACGGTAACGCCCGGCTGCGGCACCGGCGTCACCACGGCGGGCGAGCAGCCGCCCGACCAGCCAGGACGCTTGCCCGGCCGCTGCCCACGAACCGAGCTCTTCGAGCACGTCGGCGGCCTGGCTCCCGCTGGTCACCGCTTCGTCCCAGCGGCCCAAGGTGGCCAGGGTGCGGGCACGCACGTCGGCGACGGCTGCGGCTTCGTGGCGACGGGCACGAGCCACCTGGGGGCGGACCGGCACCGCACCAGCGGAACGGTCGTCTGCGACGGCTTCGGTGACCAGGGTGGTCGCTGTGCTCGCCAGGCGGTCAAGAGCGGCTTCGGCGTCCCCGACAGCGCACGCGGTGGCCGTCCACGCGCGGACCACCGGCGCGACGAGCGCTGGTTCGGCTCCCCCGGCGGCCAGCAGGTCCACGGCACGGGCAAAAGCTGTGTGGGCACCGTCGTGGTCTTCGAGCACCTGGGCGCAGTGGGCGGCCTCGGCGAAAGCGAAACCAGCGTCGACGAGCATGCCTGCCTCGACGAGGTCGCGCCCGGCCTGCTGGTACTTCGGCGCCGCCTGGGCGAGGTCACCACGGCTGGACGCCTCCTCAGCCTGCTCGACCAACGACGTGCTGGAGATCTCGGTCTCCCAGGCAACAGCCGGCTGGCTGCGACCGTCGGACCCGCTGAGCACCTCGACCCTGTCGACGGCGGGCGGGCTGTCGGGATCTGGGGTGCTCAGGACCGACAGGTCGACAGGGACGACCGACAGCTCCCACGCTGAGGCGATCCGACGGCTGACGTGGTCGTCGCCGTACCGGGCGTCGAAAGTTGCGGCGATCTGGTCAGCCTGGGCGCGGCACCAGGCGGCGTACCCGGCGACCGTCGTCGTCCCGGAGGCCAGCGACCGCAACTCACGGTCCGGGTCGGTGGCGGCCACGCACGAGGCTGCCGAGCCCAGGGCCACGAACGCCCCCATGCGGTACCCGGCGGACTCCCCCTGTGCGAGCATCACCTGCTCGTCGTCGCTGATCCGGCGCACCACCGCGTCGTGCGCGCCGACACGGGCCAAGAACCGCAGCACCTTGCCACGCACCCCGACCAACGGCACCTCCGCCCGGTCCAGCTCGGCCAGGGTGCGCCGGTGCGCGACGACCGCCTCGTCGGTGCGGCCCAGGTCCAGGTACGCCAGGGCTGCCCGGGAGAGCATGTCGGCTGGTTCGGACAGGCACCGTTCCCCCTCGACGAGGGTCTGCTCGATGATCCTCACCGCTTCTTCGGTGCGGCCCCAGCCGTACAGGTACCCGGCACGGTCGCCGGGGTCGCACACCGAGCACTGGGAGAAGTCGTCGCGGGGTGTGGCCACCCACGTCTCGTAGACCGACTGCACGGACGGGTCATCGCGTTCGTCGGCCCACACGGTGCGCAGGTACCAGATGGCGTCCAGCCCTGCCCCGGCGACCACGAACCGCCGCTCCATGTCCACCAGCAGCGCGTCGACCCGTTCGACGGGGACCTGGGGGGTCTCGATGACTTCGTTGACCACCCACTTGGCGGCCCACAGCAAGGTGTGCGCGTCGTACTCGTCGAGCAGGTCCGGGCTCTGGTCGGCCAGACGCAGGACTTTGGTGTACGGGACGAGCACCTTACGGCCCTCCCCGCCGTGGGCGTACGCCTCGACGAGCACCAGGTAGGCGAACGCCAGGCACGCCTGCGGGCCCTCGGCCTCGATCTGCGCGACGAGCCGTTCGGCGGCGACGGTACGCGTCGTGCCGTAGGGGATCTTGCGGACCGCCACCAGCTGGCCGTCGACGCTGTTCTTGTCCCTCATCAGGTGTTGTCCAGCAGCCGGGCCAGCGCGGTGGACAGCAACGTCGACTCGGCCGCCCGTACCGGCTCCCCGGACAGCAAGACGGCACTGACGTACAGCGCGTGCACCCCTGCGTCACGGCGCTCACCAGCAGGGGCAGCGAGCAGCGACTCGACCGCAGCGTTGGCGCAGTTGAGCACCAGGCGGCGCGACGGGCCCGAGGGCACGTCGGTGAGGTCCCCCAGGGCCTTGGACCACACGTCGTCACCTTCGGCATGGGTCTGGCGCACGGCGCGGCCGAAGGTCGCCTCCCTGTCGGTCAGGAGCATCGCCGGCAGCACGTCCGGTTCGAAGGTGCGCAGCAGGACGTCGCAGTCCTGGTCGGCCAGGAGCCGCACAGCGTCGCGGCGGGCCTCTTCCAACCGCAGCGCCTCGTGCAGGTCCAGGTCGGCCAGCACCGCGGACACGTCGGAGGTGAGCAGGGGACGTACCGTCCAGCCGGGCTTCGAGGCGAGCCGGGCGAGCAGCTCGGCGTCGTAGACGTACCCAGCGTTGACCACCGCCAGCCCCTGGGCACGGGCCACCGGCGCGACCCGGCGGAACTCTTCGGTGGTGTCGGTGTACAGGACCTGGCCGTGGTCGTCGCGGACCTGCACCAAGGTGCGCAGGCCGTCGGTCGTCTCGTACGGCAGGACCTGTGCGACGAGGGCGAGCATCTCGTCGTCGGTGCGGGCCATGGCACGCAGCGCGACGTCGTGCACCTTGATGAACTGGTCGGCCAGGGAGCCGGGCGACCAGGTCGCGCTGCTGAGTGTGTCGAGCACCCACGCCTTGATCTGCGAGGCCAGGGCGTCACGCACCGCCAGCAGCACCTCGTCCTCGTACAGCGCCTCACGCGAGGCGGTGGGACGCAGACCGTCGGTGTCGATGACGCACCGCACGAAGAACGCCCAGTCGGGCAGCAACAGCTCGACCCTGGTGCCCAAGAGCATGCGTTTGAGGTACACCCGGTGGGCTCCCGGGCCAGGCGGCGGCGCTGTGGGCAAGACGAACGCCACCCCGCTCAGCCCCGCCAGAGGCACCGACAGCTCGAACCAGGTCAGCGGGGCGAACCCCAGCAGGTCACGGCAGTAACCCTCCAACGCCTCGGGGCGTGCCCACGGCAGGTCCGTGCGTGACGTGCGCCGCCACAGCTGTTCGCCTGCGGGGCTGGTCACCGACACAGCCACGTCCACGGGCAGCAGGGCGCCGAACTCCTCAGCGAGCATGACGACGGTCTCGGGGGCGAGCCAGTGCTCAGCGTCACGGCGGGCGACCAGGCGCAGCCTCGTGCCGCAGGTGGGTATCTCGTCGTCGGCCTGGGCCGGGTCGATCGTCTCGAGGGTGTAGCGCCCGTCGTCGAAACCACGCCAGCGCACGGCAGGCGCTGACGGGTCTGCGGCTGAGCGCGAGACGACCTCGACCGACTCGGCGACCATGAACGCCGAGAGCAGCCCGATACCGAACTGGCCGAGGAACTCCGCGCGGCCCAGGCCCAGCTCGACGTCGCGTTTGGACGACCGTCCGATCGTCGCCAGGACATCAGCGGCCTCGGCCTGCGTCAGGCCCACACCGGTGTCGGTGACCTCGAGGGTACCGTCGGCGGGGAAGGTGAAACGCACCCGGGCAGGGGTGTCCGGGTCGAAGGCCCGGCGTGCGGTGATCGCGTCGACCGCGTTCTGCAACAGCTCGCGCACGTACACACGCGGACCGGAGTACAGGTGGCGGGCGAACAGGTCGACCACACCGCGCAGGTCGACCTGGAACGCCTGGGGGTCGCTCACTCGTCGCACCAGTCGGGGTGCTCGGCGCGGAAAGCCTCCACAGCCTGCGGGAACTTGTGGTCCAGCTCTCTGAACGCCGCCAACGACGTGGCGATCGCGCACTGCACGTGCAGCAACAGCTGCTCGTCGGACGCACCGTGCTCGTAGTTGATGGAGTGCTCGGCCGCCACAGCCAGCCCGTCGTCGTCGTCACGCTCGACGTACAGCTTGGGCCAGATCCACTGCCAGTTACGGGTGTTCAACCATTCCAAGAGCTCAGGGGTGTGGTCCTCAGCCAGCGGACGGCCCCAGTGGGCGCGGATCTGCAGCACCTCACCACGGAAGATGAACTCTACGAGGTGGTCGTCCCAGAACCCGCCGAGACGGGAACGGTCGTCGCTGTACCCGAAGTGCAGCGGCGGATCCTGCTCCTCGAGGATCTCAGCAAGCCGGTCGACCGAGACTGGCACCAGCGAAGCAGCGGCACCGATCGACGTGGCGAAGTACGACATGCCCGAGCTCCCGATGTATCGACGCCCCCGAGGATACCGGGTCGGCCCGCCGGGCGGGTCCGTAATCCGTCGGTGACCGGAGGTACTCTGCCATACATGTCGTGGTCGTCACGGATGAGGCGTTGGTGGTCGCGCGACCACTCGCCTGGCTCCGCCGACGACATCGTGGCCCTGCTCGTCCACGAGCTCGGTGAGACACCCACAGCCTTGTCGCCTGACCGTCTGGCGCGCTGGCTGACCGACTCGTCGTTCAGCTTTTTCGTCGACAACGACGGGGATGTGGGCGGGCTGTGGCGCTCGCGGGTGTTCTACTTCTTCTTGTTCGGCGAGCACCAAGAGATCTTGCAGGTGCGTGGGCACTGGCAGCGCGAGGGGGCGATCGAACGGCTGGTCGAGATCCTGGAGTTCTGCAACACCTGGAACACCGAGCGGATCTGGCCCAAGGCGTACGTGCGTGTGCGCGACGACGGGCACGTCCACGTCGTCGGGGAGGTCGCCGTGGATTTCGAGCACGGCGCGACCGACGAACAGCTCTCCGGGACCCTGCACTGCGGCCTGGCCACCGCAACCATGCTGTTCGACGCCCTGGACAGCCACTACCCCGACCCGGTGGGGCAGGCGCCATGAGGACACCGTGGACGCAGTGGGCAGCCAACCGGTGGACCAGACGTTTCGGCCGTCCGGCGCTGGAGCCTGAAGTCACCCCCGAGCCGCTCGGCGGCCTTCCGCTCCCGGTGGACCACGACCGCATCGCCACGTGCCTGCGCGGGCGCGGGTACAGCTTCGTCGTCGACGCCGACGGTGACCTGACCGGCAGCTGGAACACCCACCAGTTCTGGTTCTTGCTGCTCGGTGACGACGCGGACGTCGTGCAGGTGCGCGGACGTTGGGCCCGGACCCTGACCCTGCGCCAGCGCCGCCCTGCCCTGCTGGCGCTCAACGACTGGAACCGCGAACGGATCTGGCCCAAGTCGTACCTGCGCGAGGAGGACGGCCGGATCGCGGTGTACGCGGAAGTGTCGGTCGACCTGGAGTCGGGCGCCAACGACGACCAGCTCGACCAGATCATCACCTGTGGGCTGGGCACCGGGGTCCAGCTGTTCAAAGCTCTCGACAACCAGGTGCCCCCAGCCGAGGACTGAGCGCGCCAGCTGCTTCCAGCTACAGGGTGGGGACCAGGGTTTCGAGGTAGTCGACGGTGTCTTGCCAGCCGGTGACCGCGTGGGTGGGCACACCGAGGGCCTTGACGGGGTAGTCGTTGCCGTCAGGGTCGAGGCGGTCGCCGACGAAGAGCATGTCGGCCAAGGCGATACCAGTGACCTCGGCGAGCTTGCGCATGCCGTACGCCTTGTCGATGCCTTTGCGGGTGATGTCGACCGACGTGGACCCGCCTGAGCGGACCTCCAGGTCGGGCACGAGGGCGGCGACGGCCTCACGCAGGGCGGACTTACGCGCTCCTGTCGGGTCCCACGCACTCTTGTCGGCGACGGGGGCCGCCTGGCCGAGGGCGGAGAACGTGATCTGGCTGCCGCGGTCTTCGAGGATCGGGCCCCAGGTCTTGGTCTCCCACAGCCCCAGGCGCCGGGCTTGTCCTTCCAGCGCCGCGGTGGCGCGGTGTTTTTCGTCGTCGGTGAGGTTCTCGGCGTAGACCGGTGCCCAGCCGGCCGCGTCCGCACGCCAGTACTGGGTGCCGCAGGTCGGCATGAGGTGCAGGCGGGCGGTCTGCGTCTGGTCCAGCTGGGGTAGCTGTTCGACCACCTGGGTGCGGAACTGCTCGAACTGCCCCCCGGAGATGACGCACACCTCGACGTGGTTGAGCAGCTCGGCCAGCAGCTTGCTCATCTGCGGTTCGAGGGGCGACTTCGACGCGGCGAGGGTGTCGTCCAGGTCGAAAGCGACCAGACGTGGTGCGGTGCTCAGCAGGACCTCCTTGGATCAGACCTGCGCGCACTGTAGCTGATGGCCTGGGGGCGCCGCTCCCCGGTCTGACGCCTGGGCCAAAACGGTAAACGCGACACGTCGCAATAGGGTAGCGTGTGCGCGGGCGCCACCGACGACGCCCAGGAAGCGTGAGGCTGGCAGTGCACGTCCCCGACGGATACGTCTCGCCGCAGACCTGCGTCATCGCGTTGGCGGCGACGGTGCCGTTCTGGGTGGTCGCCACCCGCAAGGTCTCCGACGTGGTCAAGACCAAGGACGTGCCCCTGCTGGCCATGTTCTCGGCCCTGGTCTTCCTCATCATGATGTTCAACATCCCCCTGCCTGGGGGGACGAGCGCGCACGCTGTCGGGGCGGTGGTGGTGGCGGTCGTCCTCGGGCCCTGGTCGGCGGTCATCGCCGTGTCGGTGGCACTGGTGCTGCAGGCGCTGGTGTTCGGCGACGGCGGGGTGCTCGCCTTCGGGGTGAACGCGCTGAACCTCGCCGTGATCATGCCGTTCGTCGGGTTCGGGGTGTACCGGCTGGTCGCCGGGGGCTCACCGCTGGACAGCCGACGACGGCTCGTGGCCGCTGGTGTGGCCGGGTACGTCGGTATCACAGTCGCGGGGCTGTCCACAGCAGTGTTCCTCGGGGTGCAGCCTGCCTTGCACCACAGCGCCGACGGCACACCCCTGTACTCCCCGTACACCCTGGCCCAGACCATCCCAGCCATGGCTGTGCCGCACCTGACGTTCGCTGGTGCGGCCGAGGCGGTCCTCACCGCCGCGGTGCTGGCCTATCTCGTGCGCGCTGCGCCAGGGCGTCTGGCTGGTACCCACCCCTTGCCGACCGGTGCTGCCTCGCGTGCTGCGTCACGTCCACGGGTGCGGCCCGTCACTGTGGCAGCCGGGTTCGTCGTGGCCATGGTCGCGCTGTGCCCGCTGGGGTTGCTCGCCCCCGGAGGAGCGTTCGCCGAGGAGGCCCCGGCGGACCTGGACCTGGCAAGCCACGGCCTGCAGGCGGTCCCTGTGGGGATGGACCGGTTCGCAGGGTTCTGGAGCCACACCCTCATCGACGACTACGGTTTCGGCGAAGGCCAGAGCCCGGTGCTGGGGTACTGGGTGTCGGCGCTGCTCGGTGTGGCGGTCGTGGGGGTGGTGGTGTACCTGCTCGCCCGCGCCGTCCAGGCCGTCACCGCTCGTGGCCGGGCTGTCAGCGATGCCGTCTGAGTGCGCGGTCCGTGGTCCGGATGCCGTGACGGTGCCGGGTTGGCTCGTCGCGGATGAGCCCAACCTCCCTGCGTACGAACCGAACGGCCAGCGCCGCCGACGCGGGTTCTTGGAGGCCACGGCGGACCAGTCTGCGCAGGTGCTGCGCCAGGTCGTCGTGGCCGACGAGACTGCTGCCCGCCGCGGGCTGCTGCAGCGCCTCGACCCACGTGGGGCGGCAGTGGCCATGGTCGCGGTGCTCGTCGTCTTGGCCCTGGTGCACCACGTGGTGGTGCTGCTCGCCGCGTGGGCGCTCGTGCTGGGGTTGGCCTTGGCGAGCCATGTGCCCCTGCGCCAGACGAGCCGGGCGTGGGTGCTCGTCCCCGTCTTCGCGGCGTTCGTCGCAGCCCCGGCGACGCTGTCGGTGGTCCGGGCCGGGGATGTCGTCGTGACGTTGTGGACGTGGCACGGCACCGGCCACGGCCTGACCTCACAAGGGCTGACCGCGGCAGCGCTGCTGGTCACCCGGGCAGGGTGCTCGGTGTCGGTGGTGCTCACCATCACCGCCACCACGTCGTGGAACCGGTTGTTCGCGGCCCTGGGCTCCCTGGGGGTCCCGCGAGTTTTCTGCATGGTGCTGTCGATGGCGCACCGCTACCTGGTGCTGGTCACTGGTGTGGTCGCCGATATGGTGACCAGCCGCCAGGTGCGCACCGTCGCCGGGGTGCGTCACGACCGGACAGGCCGGGCCGTCCTTGGTGCGTCGGTCGGGGCGCTGGTCGGCAAGTCGCACCTCATGGCCGACGAGGTGCACCAAGCCATGGTCGCCCGCGGCTACCGCGGCCACACCCGCACCCTGCAGACCTTCCGCTTCGGGCTGGCCGACCTGGTCGCGGTGCTGGTGCTCGTCGCGACGCTCGGTGGCCTGCTGGTCTGGGACGGTGCCCTTGGGTGAGACGGACGTCGTGCTGTCGTGCCACGACGTGTCCTACTCCTACGCCGACCGCTTCTGCGCGCTGGACCAGGTCACCGTGGACGTCCTGCCTGGCCAGCGTCTGGCTCTGCTCGGTGCCAACGGCTGCGGCAAGACGACGCTCCTGAAAGTCCTCGCCGGGCTGGTCTTCCCCGGTTCGGGCACGGTCACCGCGTTCGGGCAGCCCCTGACCGAACAGGCCCTGGAAGACGCCGGGATCTCCGCCGCGTTCCGCGCCAGGGTCGGCTTCTGCTTCCAGAACCCTGATGTGCAGGTCTTCAGCCCGACCGTGCGCGACGAGGTCGCTTTCGGCCCCCTCCAGCTGGGTCTGACCCCCGGTGCGACCGCGGACCGCACCGCCGACGTCCTGCGCCTGCTCGGTATCGAAGACCTCATCGACCGCACCCCCTTCGAGCTGTCCGGCGGCCAGAAGAAGAAGGTCGCCATCGCCTCGGTCCTGGTCATGAACCCGCAGGTCTTGCTGTTCGACGAACCTGGCGCCTCCCTCGACCCCCGTTCGCGCCGCTGGCTCGACGACCTGCTGGCCACCCTGGCCGCCTCAGGCACTGCCATCGTCGCCGCCACCCATGACCTGGACCGTCTGGACCAGGTCGCCGACCGTGCGGTCATCCTCGGCGAAGACCACCGCGTCCTCGCCGACACCACCCCCGGACAGGTCCTGGCCGACCGCGACCTGCTCGTCGCCGCCAACCTCGTCAGCGAACCCTGACCGTCCACTGGCTTGTCCACAGGTTTTCACGATGGGCGCAGGCCACCCGGGCGGTGCCCCACCCTGGACCTATGACACGACGACCCAGACCCATATCCACCGTCGACAAGACGTCCACCTGGGAGGATGACATGGGTGTCGCACCGATGACCTCGGGAGCTACACTTGCTCTTATGCCGACGACAAAGCCTCGGTACGCGGTCACCGACACTGGCGACGTGGCCCGAGCCCTCGACGTGGCCCAGCGCAGATGGCCGGGTATCCCCCGGTCCCAGGCGTTGGTACGGCTGGTGGTGGCAGGCGCCAAGCACCTCGAAGACACGCAGGACCAGCACGCCGCTGCCGTCCATGCCCTCGCCCAGTTCGCAGGAACGTACCCCGAGGGTTACCTCGACGAGCTCCGGGCGGAGTGGCCGCAGTGACGGGCACAACCGTGCTGGACGCGAGCGTCCTCATCGCCGCTCTCGAACCGTCCGACGCCCACCATCGCCGCGCTGTCGCCCTCATGACATCCCTCGGCCCCCAGACGATGACTGTGCACCCGCTGACGCTGGCTGAGGTCCTGGTCGGCGCTGTCCGCAAGAACGTCGGCGCCAAAGCCCAGGCAGCGGTCGGCGCGGCGGGAGTGACGACACAACCAGGCGACGTGGTCGCCCCTGTGGCCATCGCCACAACCCGTGCCGATTCGGGGCTCCGCATCCCCGACGCCATCGTCCTGGCCACCGCCCAGGCACTGGGTGCCGATCTCGCGACTTTCGACACCGTGCTGGCCGACCGCGCCACGAAGGCAGGGGTCGACGTGACGAACACCCAGCAGCAGACATAGCCGCCCCACCGAACGACGGTCAGTGGTGGTGTGTGCCGTGCAGAGCGCAGGTGCGACAGGTGCCGGAGAGGGCGACGTGACCTGGGTCGAGGAGAAAGCCGGAGCGTAGGGCCAGCTGTTCGGCGACGTCGTCGAGGGTGTTCGCGGGCAGGTCTTCGACGGCACCGCACGACTGGCACTGGGCGTGGACGTGGTGGTGCACCCCGTCGGACAGGTGGTAGGCCGTCCCACCGTGGCCCAGGTGCAGGTGCTGGACGACACCCAGCGCAGACAGTGCGTCCAGGGTGCGGTACACGCTGGCGCGGTGCACGGACGGGTCGACCTGCCCGACAGCCTCGACGACCTCAGCAGCCAAGACGTGCCCCCCGCGGCGGGCCAGAGCAGTCAGCACCGCGCGGCGCGGACGGGTCATCCGCTCCCCCCGCGCGCGCAGCTGTGCGCCGACGTCTTGCAGCAACGTGGCAACAAGCACGTCGTCTGGCACCGGGGAGCCCACAGCCCCAGTGTGCCCCATCACCGGGGTGCTGTCGGTCCTCACCACCGCGCTGTTGCACGCCTGATGGCTAGCTCCTGCCCCGCCGATGGTGCCCCCGCACGGGGCGTCCAGCCCGCAACGACCCCACACCGTCAACCTGACCAACGTCGGCACCAGCCGCTGCCAGCTGTTCGCTGAGCTCGGCCGCCCGCGCGCGCACTGTCTGCCAGGCCGCCTCGCAGACTCCCGGGTGGTCGTCGGTGGCCTGCTCGGCGTCGAGAGCGGCACGGAACTGGTTGACGGTTGCGGTGGCCAACGTCTGGCACTGGGTGTCGGCCAGGCCCCACGTGTGGCCTTCGGCGACCAGGTCCTCCCAGCCGATGTCGTCGAACGCGCTCTTGTGGTTCACCTGGAGGGCGACCTGGCGGCGCACGGTTGTCGAGTGCAGGTGCATGGCGATGTCATAGGCGGGCGCGAGCGCCGTGCCACCGCTGCGGGGGTGGACGAACGACACGTTCTTGGCGTGCAGGTCGGTGTTGCCCAGCAGGTGGTTGAGCACGACGAAACCGAACAGCTGGTCGAGCCGAGCACCACCTGCGGCCAGGACCTTCGCAGCGTGGCCCCAGGACGGTATCGTCGCGGTACCGCGTTGTGCTTTGCGCGCGGGGTCGTCGGTGTTGAGCCCGATGGCCTGGGCGAGGTCTTCTTGGTGCAGGCGGCGGACAGTCCCGTCGGGTTGGACGGCCCGGTCGTAGCGCCGGACCGCGATACCACGAAGACCACCCAGCTCGACCACGTCGGCGTCCACATTGGTCAGTCCCAGACGCCGGGCGACCCGCAACGACAACACTTCGGTGGCGACGATGTCGGACGCTGGCCCCTCGTCGGACCCACGTTTGACGATCCACGTCGACGGCGCACCGCGCTGGGGGGCGAACCACTGGTCACCATCGCGGTGCAGCAAGACCTTAGGAACAACACCTGGCAACGACGAGTACGAGTCGTACCCACTGCGCCGCCCGGTATGCCGCAGACGGTCGGCAACGTCGTCGTCTGTCAGCGGCTGGTACCCCGGGTCGTCAGGTTCAGGCGGTCCACCTGCGGGCACGACGACGAGAGCCCCAGCAAGGTCCCGCCCGTACACGCTGACGAGCCCGAACGTGTCGTCCGGTTCGACCCCCGCCTCGACGCCATGGTCTACCCGTGCCGACCCCTCAGGCAGGTACCCGTCGAGGAACACCTTCGGCGCCAGCGGGTGCGGCACCTGCCCGACCGGCAGCAGGTGCGAGACCACCCGGCTGTCGCTCCCCCACTGGCGCACGGCGTCATCGGTCCACTCCCAGGCGATCCGCCGCTCGTCCACACGCACCAGCTGGGCCACGTGCACCCCGTAGCACCACGCGTCAAGCACGTTCAGACCTGCCACGGGTCGTTCTCCTCGCTCTCGGCTCGTAGCACCATCTGGGCCCTCAGCAGGTTCATCAGCGAGAACAGCCGAGAGTAGGCCAAGATCTGCTTCCCACTCTCCAGCTCGTGCAGGTACCGCCGCGGTATCCCCAGGTGCTCGGCCACGTCTGCCTGCGTCCACCCCCGCTGCACCCGCAAGTGGTTGAGGAAGGTCCCCAACCCGTCCGCAGACCGGACCGTCGCCCAGTCCAACTCACTGCTCACCTCTCGCCGAACCATGCCGTCTCCTCTAGTTGAGAGGATATTAACACAACTGGCTATTGTGTGTATATCAACACATCAGAATGGAGTGGGCTGACGGTCTTGGCGCGAGGCCGGACGTCGCGAGTCGTCCGCGGGTGCTTCCTCGCTCGACCTTGACTATCTTACAATGTAAGCGTAATCTCTTTACATTGTAAGGTTTCTTACGCCGTAAGACGAGGACCGACGGATGCACACGACTACCCAGCTCGACCCCCGCAGCACCGGTGTCACTCCCCGTGGGCTCGCTGCCATCGTGGCAGTCGCCCTGCTCACCACCATTGTCGTCGCACCGATCGCATATTTCGTCCTGCTGCCACCTATCCTCGACAGCACCGACCCCATGGCGACGCTGAGCAACGTCTCGTCGTCGCAGCTCCAGCTCCGTGTGGCGATCGGGCTGCTCACCGTCAACACGGTGGCGGACCTCGTCGTGTTCTGGGGGTTGTACTACTTCTTGAGACCCGCGGGTAGAGCCCTGTCGCTGCTGGCCCTGCTGTTCGGTGTTGCGCATACCGTCGTCATGACCGGTGCGGTGACCAACCTCACCAACCTGCTCCACATGGCCAGTTCTGACCTGCCTGCCGAGGCGTTCGCGGCCCAGGTCGCCACCGAGACCGACGCTTTCGCCTGGGCCTGGCAGGCAGGGATGGTGATGTTCGGCGTCCACCTGCTCCTGCGCGGCTGGCTGCTGTTCGCCGCCGGGTACATGAAGAAGGTGCTCGGTATCGTGATGTGGGTCGTCGCGGCTGGGTACCTGGTCGACGGCTTCGGCCAGATCCTTGTCGCCGGCTACACCGGCTCCAACCCGGTCGGCTGGCTCGAGGTCGCGCTCCCGGTCTGGCTCATCTGGTTCGTCGTGACGAGCCGCAGACCCGCTCTCGTGACGACGCGCCCTGACGCCGGACCGTGACAGCGTGCAGATATGCACGGCAAGACACCGGTTGACCACCTGCCGACCGGGTCTGCGGGATGCGAACACGATCGCGTCGTGCGAACGCAGAGGTTCGCACGACGCAATCGTGTTCGCATGTCGCAGACCCGGCTCACCTTTCGTGATGCGGGTGAAGGTGCCGCTCGCGGGACCATCCCGGTCAGAGCAGGGGGTGTGGTGCGTACGATGCGAGGGTGGAGGAGCGGGACGGGCTGTACCAGACGGTTGAACAAGTGTCGGGTGGGGTACGGATCCGCGCGCTGTTCCTGCCGCGGGTGAACCCGGCACTGTTGGGCAGCGTCCGGCTGGTGCGGGACGTGCGGGTGCACAACGAGACATCGACGGCTGTGGGGCCGTTCACCGTCACTGCTGAGCTGGACCTGGGGAACGGGCGAGCCACGTCGGCACAGGTCGTCACTGGTGTGGTCGCTGCGGGGCAGAGTGTGTCGATCGCCGAGGACGAGCTGTTCGGGCAGCTCAGCGTCGCCACGTCGACGGAGAAGACGACCGCGTGGGTGACGTTGCGGGTCACGCCGACCAACGCGGCAGCCGACCTGGCCACCGACGTCTTCGCGCTGGCGGACGCTACCGCCGAGCAGGCGCCCGACGACGAGCCTGCCTGGGGCACTGCGCAACCGTGGGACCAGCCCACCGACGACGTCCAGGACGCCACACCTGACCAGGTCAGCGTGTCGGTGCCGATCATGGTCGGGGCGGCGAACGAGTTCTTGAACCTGCCGGGGTTGCGCCAGTACCTGGCGTCGTTCGTCCAGCCGAACGCACGGGTGCTGTCGCCGGTGCTCAAAGCCGCGTCGGACTGGCTGGCCGAACACACCGACGACGGGTCTCTCGCCGGGTACACCCAGGGGCCCGCCCGCGCCCAGCAGCTGGCTGGCGCCCTGTACGCAGCCCTGGGGTCCACGGGAGTCGCCTACACGTTGCCGCCAGCGTCGTACGAGACCACAGGGCAAAAAGTCCGCACGCCGACCCAGGTGCTCACCGACGGTATGGGCACCTGCCTGGACCTAGCAGTCACGTACGCGGCGCTGGCCGAGGCGGTCGGGCTGGACCCGTTGGTCGTGCTGACCGAGCACCACGCTTTCGCGTGCGTACGCACCGCCCCGGGGATCGGCGACCACGCTGTCGTCGACGACCCGAACACTGTCGCCAACCTCGTCGAGACCGGGGCGCTGCTGCCGGTCGAGCTGACCAGGGTCGGGCCTGGGGCCAACCACCTGCCGTTCGGCAAAGCCGTCGCCGAGGGGCACGGCCACGTCCGCAGGCTCTTCGGCCAGCCAGGACGTGTGGCGGGCCCTGCACACCCTGGCTCGCCACACGCCATGGTCACCCTGGTCGATATCCCCCGGGCCCGGTTGGACGGGATCTTGCCCATGCCCGGGCCTGCCGGGGTCGTCGACGACGAACCCGACCGTCCGTACGTGGTGCGTTCCGCGCTGCGTTCGATCACCTTGCCTGACGACGATGTCGAGCACGTCACCGGGACGCTGCGGCGCGAAGACCCGTCCCCGCCACGTTTCCGCACCTGGAAACGCCAGCTGCTGGACCTGTCGTTGCGCAACCCGTTGCTCAACCTGCCGCGCACCTCCCGTGTGCTGGACTTCGTGGTGCCCGACGGCATGCTGGCCAAGATCGAAGACGCCGTCTCCGCTGGGTACACCATCCGCACCACCGGCGCCGACGAGTCCGGCGCTACCCCGGCCCCCGACGCGCTCCGGTCCGTGTTCACCACACAACGGCGCCTGGTGTCGGTGCTGCGCCCGGGTCTGCACACCGCCCGTCTGCAGGCGCTGCGACGTGACGCCGAGCTGCTAGAAGCCGAGACCGGTTCGAACTACCTGTTCTTGGCGCTGGGCACATTGGTCCATACCCGGTCGAAGCGAAGGCCGAACGCGTTCGCCCGTTCGACGGAGCCGGTGGCCGCTGAGGAACACACGGCCGAACCTGAGCCAACCAGCGAAGCCCGGGCCCCGCTGTTCCTGGTCCCGGTGCGCCTGAAAACCCTGGCGGGGCGCAGCTACACGTTCGCCGCCGACGGTAACGACCCACCCCAGCCCAACCTGTGCCTGCTGGAGTGGCTCAAGGCCACCCGCGGTTTCGACCTGCCCGAGCTGGCCGAACCACCCGCCGACGAGTCTGGTGTGGCCATCGGCGCAGCCCTGGCGGCTATCCGCGCCCGCCTGCTGGAAGCCGAGCTGCCGTTCCGCATCGACGAGACAGTGACACTGGGCCTGCTGCGGTTCTCCACGTTCCAGATCTGGCAAGACCTGGACACCAACTGGGGCGCCCTCATGCGCAACGACGTGGTCAAGCACCTGGTCGAACGGCCTGGTGAGACGTTCACCCAGGACGTCCAAACCCCGCCGCGCCTGCCCGAACGGTCGTTGCGGCTGCCGGTCGCCGCCGACGGGTCACAGATGGACGCGATCGTCCGCGCCTCCGCAGGGCAGTCGTTCGTGCTGGAAGGACCGCCGGGCACCGGCAAGTCCCAGACCATCACCAACCTCATCGCCCACGCTCTCGACAGCGGCCACACTGTCGCGTTCGTCACTGCCAAACAGGCTGCCCTCGACGTGGTGCGCCGCCGCCTGGACGCTGTCGGCATGGGCGACTTCGTCCTGGAGCTGCACGGTTCGAAAGTCACCATGCGTGATGTGCGGGCCCAGCTGCGGGCCGCGTTCGGCGCCGAAGCCGGGTACGACGTGGGCGCGTGGCAGGCTGCCGAAGCCGAGTACGTCGCCGGGGTGGACGCCCTGTCGGCGTACCCGCCCCTGGTGCACCAACCCGGCCCGGCCGGGCATTCGCTGTGGTCGGCGCACGATGCGGTGGTCTCGTCGGGACCTGGGCCAAGCTTCGTCCCCGACACCAGCCCGGAGGCGACCCTCGACCCCGACGCCCTGCGCCGTGCCGCCGGACGGTTCTCCGAAGCGTCCGCCCAGCTGGGGTTCACCGTCCCCGCACCGTGGGCGTTGTTCGGCCCGACCGCTTCGGACGCGAGCGCCCTGCCCACAGCGCTGGCCCGCCTGGACGCGGTCGCCGGTCACCTCGACTGGCTCGGGGCGACCTGGCACGCGGCCTTTGCCGAGCTGTCCCCCGCCCCGGGGGCCACCGCGTGCATAGACGATGTCGTGCGGCTGACGCACGCCCGGGCCACCGGGTTGCTGGCCACCGACGTGGCAGCGGTCGACGGACCAGGGTGGGCCAGCGAGGTCGCCGTGTGCCGGGCCGCGATGACCGGGGCCTGGGCGCCTCCCGGGCTGGTCGAAGCACCTGACCTGGACCTGTGGGCACAGCAGGCCCGGTCGCTGACCGGGGCGGTGTTCGCACGGTGGCGGCTGCGTAAGGTCCAGGCAGCGGTCGAAGCGCTCGTCGGGCCGGTCGACCCCCTCGAGCTAGGCCCCACCCTGGACGCAGCACTGGCCACACGCACGAGGTCGCAAGCCTTGGCCGCCCGGACGCAGGGAATCGGGGGTCTGGTGCTACCCGGCGGATGGGCACCGCACCGCACCGACGCCGTGACAACGTTCGACGCAGCGGTGGCCGTCGCCCGCACGGCGCACCACCTGTCGCGGACCGCCCCAGCAGCCTGGGCAGCTGTGCTCGGCGAGCCGTCAGACCAGCAGCGCGCCGCCGTCGTCGAGATCCAGACCGCCTGGGCCACCTGGCTGGCCGCGACGGCTGCGACACCGCGCACCGTGACCGCCTGGTTGGGCGGACGCACCTGGCCCGACGCGTGGGCCGCCGACGCCCCACGCTGGCGCGCCGAAGCCGCCTATGTCGTCCCCCAGCGCCACGCAGCGCTCAGCGCCGTGCTGGCTGAGCTGGACCGTACCGGCGGCCAGGACCTGTCCGACCGTCTGACCAGCGGACTCGTGACCCCCGCCGATGCGACCACTGCTGCAGTCCGAGGTCTGGCCGAAGCCGGGCTGGCTGAACGCCGCACCCGGGTCGACGGTTTCGACGGCAAGACCCATGACCTCACCGTCGCCCGATACACCCGCGCCGCCGCGGGCCTACGAGCCCTGGCCGACGGACGCGGACCAGCCCGTCTGCTGGCCATCCGCCCCTTCGCCCCTGACAACCTCACCGGCGAGGTCGCGGCCCTGCGCCGCCAGGCGGACAGGCGCCGCGGGGGTATGACCCTGCGCGAGATCACCACCCGCTACCCCGCCGCGCTGCACGCTGTCGTCCCCGCGTTCTTGATGAGCCCGGGCGCGGTGGCGCACTTCCTGGACCCGGACTTCCGGTTCGACATGGTGATCTTCGACGAGGCGTCCCAGATCCCGGTGGCCGAGGCGATCGGGGCGATGGGCCGCGGACGTTCGGTCGTCGTGGTCGGCGACTCCAAGCAGATGCCTCCGAGCAAGTTCATGGCTACGACCTCGACCGTCTCGGCTGAGACTGTCGACACTGACGACGACGTCGAGTCCATCCTCGACGAGGCAGTCGCCGCGGGCCTGCCACGCACCTGGTTGTCGTGGCACTACCGCAGCCGCAACGAAAAGCTCGTCGCGTTCTCCAACGAGCGCTACTACGACGGACGTCTGGTCACCTTGCCGTCACCCGGCGACCTGCCCAGCACAGGTATCGGCTGGCGGCGCCTGGACGGGGTGTTCGGCCGTGGACGCTCACGCACCAACCCGGTCGAAGCGCAAGCCATCGTGGACGAGATCGCCGCCCGCCTGGCCGACCCGGCCACTGCCGCCGACTCCATCGGCGTGGTGTGCTTCAACATTTACCAGCGCGACCTCATCACGAACCTCGTCGAAGAATCCACCGACCCGGGGATCGTGCGTGCCCTGGCCCGCGGTGAAGGTGAGCGCCTGTTCGTCAAGAACCTGGAGAACGTCCAGGGCGACGAACGCGACACGATCATGTTCTCCCTGGCATTCTCGGTCGACCCGAAAACTGGCCAGCTCCCGCTGAACTTCGGCCCCCTGGTCCTCGAAGGCGGCGAACGACGCCTCAACGTCGCGATCACCCGGGCCCGTCAACAAGTCCTGCTGTTCTCCTCCTTCGACCCCGCGCATATCGACCTGCGGCGCACGAACGCCCAAGGCCTGGCCGACCTGCGCGCCTACCTGGAGGCTGCTGTCGCCGGGTCCCACGGCACCCCCGACGGGCAGAGCGCAACACGGTCAGCGAACCGAGGCCGGTTCACCGAAGCGCTCGCCGAGGCACTTGGCGCCGCGGGCCTGGAGTGTGCGCTAGACGTGGGCCTGTCGTCGTTCCGCGTCGACCTGGCCGTACGGGCTCGCGGCGACAGCGACTGGCGCCTGGCGGTCCTGGTCGACGGCCCCGGCTGGGCCTCACGCCCCACTGTCGCCGACCGCGACGGCGCCCCGGCCATGCTCGCCGACCTCATGCGCTGGCCTGCGGTGACCCGTGTCTGGCTCCCCGACTGGCTACGCAACCGAGACCAGGTCGTCGCCCGTATCGTCGATACCGCCCGCAGTGCCCCCACCCTCGCTGAGCTGATGGCCGCCGAAGCCGTCCCCGCCGTGCCCGACACCGCCGTGCCCGACACCCCGGCCGCGCCCGACACCCCCGCCGACGATCCCCTGGCGACAGATCCTGTGGCGGATCCCGTGACCGACCCGGTGGATCCCCCGGTGGCCGATCCCGTAGCCGACCCAGTGGCCGATCCCATGGACACAACCGGGCGTGTCGGGATCGTTGGTGGGAACGTCGTCGGCCCGGCTGGTGCCCTCGCTGACGATCCCGACGCGCCACACTGGGGCGCACCTTCCTCCACCCTGAACACTGATGACACCGTCTGGTTCACCCCCGCTCCCGAGCCGAACGCTGGTCCGCAGTCAGTCCTCAGCAACCTCCAGTCGCCACGGTCACGCCACGCGGTCACCCAGGTCGTCACCGAAGCCCTGGCTGCCGAGGGCCCGATGCTCCTGGCCCGCCTCGTCAACCACACCGCCCACCGTTTCGACTACTCCCGCCTGGGCGAACGTAAACGCACCGACCTCGAGTCCTTCCTCCAGACCACCTTCGGCACCGACGAGCACGGTTTCGTCTGGCCCCCCGGCACCGGCCGCGACACCCCCCTACCCGTCCGCCCCACCCCCAAAGGCGCCCGCACCCCCACCGAGATCCACCCCGGCGAGCTCGACGCCACGATCGGCGAAGTCCTACGCGCCGCCTGCTCCGCCGACCGCCGCGAGCTCACCTGCGAATGCGCCCGCACCCTGGGCATCCACCCCTCCCCAGCCTTCGCCGCAGTCTTCGACCCCGTCCTCGACCAAGCCGTCGCCACCGCCCGCATCACCCTCACCGACACCCGCTACCGCCTCTCCTAGGGCCCCCAACAGGTATGAGCGTTTGGTATGGTGACTGGTATGGCGAACACGCGGAAAGTGACGGTGACGTTGCCCCACTCCTCGCTGCTGGCGATCCAAGAGCTGGTTGCTACCGGGAAGGCTGACAGCGTCTCGGGGTTCGTACAGCACGCAGTTCGGGTCTCGTTGGACGATGTCGCTGGGTGGGGCCAGATGCTGGCTGAGGCCCTGGCCCAGACCGGCGGTGAGCTGACCCCCGCCGAGCAACAGTGGGCATGTTCGGCCCTCGGCCTCGCCGACCCGGACACGAGCGCCGCCGCGTGACCGGCATCACGCTCGACGCGGGGCCACTGATCGCGCTGGACCGCGACGACCGGAAAGTGATCGCGTTGTTGGTGACAGCCCAACGCAGCGCCAGCCCGGTGGTCATCCCGGCGACGGCGCTGGCCCAGGCCGTCCGCAACCCAGCACGCCAGGCCCGTTTGATGCGCCTGCTGCGCCAGCCACGCACCGTCGTGGCCCAGCTCGACCGGGTCGACGCCACCAGCGTGGGAGTCCTGCTCGCCGCCACCGGGACCAGCGACATCGCCGACGCCCATGTCGTGGTCTGCGCCCGCAGAGCAGAACAACCGATCGTCACCAGCGACCCCGACGACCTGCGGACCCTCGACCCGCCCGCCAGGCTCGTCCTCGTGTGACCCACAGTGGGCCCTGACCACTGCATCTGGCTCCAGCGACCCGATCCGACTGCTGAGCGGTCGTCAGTTGTAGCGGCGGACCGCGGTGGTGCGTTCGGCGATGCCGGTGTACCGCGGGCCGGCGTACTGCTGCAGTGCCTCGGCGGACCGGTTCACGTTCGGGTTGGAGGCCAGGATGGGCCGCGGTGGCAGGATCTTGTGGGTGTAGGGCTCGGGTTCGTCGCGGGTGCGCCAACGGTCCAGGTCCGGCCGGTGCGGCAGACCGGGCACCGTCCCGGCGATCCGGATCCGCACGACAGACCCGCCTTTCGCCGAGCTGATGAGACTGATCCCGACCTCGCTGATCTCGTCCCAGCCGATCCACCGGTCTTCGTGCACGTGCCAGTTGATGCCTTGGGAGCCGATGGCGAGGAACGTCGACCACCCCAGGATGATCCCGCGCAAGAAGTACAGCCCGAGCAGCGTGAACATCCCCCCGACAAGCACGCCGATGATCCCGACGACGACCTCCCCCTGGACGAACACACCCACCGTCGCGGAAACAACCACACTGCCGCCCAACAACGCGAGCAGGATCCCGGCGACGACTATCACCAGCTTCGTGACCATCGCCATCCGGAGCACCACCGGGTCGGGCAACGTCCCCGGCGGGTGGTCGACCTGAGGACCTGCCGGAGCCGTTCCGTACGCAGGTACCGAGTATCCGCCGGACGGGGTCACCTCGTCTTCCGGCGGTGGGGACGGGACCTGCGACGGCACGTCCTGCGGACTGTCGGAGTACTGACCAGACATACCCCCAGTCTCACACACCGGTCGTCGCCCACAGGCTCGTCAGCGCAGGTCAGAAGTACCAGGATTTCCGATGATGAGCGCGGGGCCGAGATGTCCCGACGCCGCACCGGACCCGGTTCGCCACCGCCGTGAGCATGGGTGTACCGACCCGTTCCGGTAGCTGGCGGGCCGTCAGCTGTGGCGGCGGATCGGGAAGCGTCGCTCGACGCCTGTGTACCGCGGGCCGGCGTACCGTTGCAGTGCCGCAGCGGTCAGGTCCGTGGTCGGGCTGGAAAGCAGGAAGGGTCGCGGCGCCTGGATCCTGTGGGTGTAAGGCGGGGGTTCGTCGCGGATGCGCAAGCGGTCCAGGTCCGGCCGCTGCGGCAGTCCAGGCACCGACCCGGCAATACGGATCCACACAAAGGGCCCGCCTCTCGGCGCGGTGACCCAAGTGATCCCGACCGCGCTGATCTCGTTCCAGCCGATCCACCGGTCGTTGCGCACATGCCAGTTGATACCTTCGGAGCCGATAGCGATGAACCTCGACCGCACCGCGACGGTCCCACCCAGGAAGAGCAGCCCGAGCAGCAAGAACATCCCCCCGATGAGCAGGTCGGCAACTGTCCCCTCGGCTGTCACGGAGACAATCGCAATACCGCTGAAAAAGAGCAAGAGCCCGGTGGCGGCCATCGCCACCTGCGTGGCCGTCGCCATGCGGAGCACCACCGGGTCGGGCAGCACGCCCTGCGGACTGTCGGAGTACTGACCAGACATATATCCAGTCTCACACGCCGGTCGTCGTCCACAAGTTCGTCGGCGCAAGCGGGTTTCCGCTTCCAAGGACGGTGCCAGACGCCCCTCTGGTGCAGTATCGGAATAACCGGATACCGAGACAACACCGGGATATCCCGATATCGCTCGGACTCTGGGGCGACCACGACCGCCCAAGGCTCACCGCGAGCGCACCTGGGCCCACGGCGCCGCACCCAGGGCGCAAGGCACTTCGCCGAGGACGAGGGGGCGACAAGGACCTGGCGCAGCCGTGCGACTGCCTGGGCCGTCACGGAGAGCGGCTCAGAAGACCTTGACGATGGTGCCGGAGGAGTCGGCTGCGATCATCGAATTGTGGTAGTCGCCGGTCATGGCCACGGTGAACATCGTCTCGGTCGTGACACCGTAGACGAAGACCCAGCTGTAGGAGGTCATCATGGTTCCCGGACGGTGGACCGAGACGTAACCGACCTTCTCGTCGGGGGCGTGTTCGGGGACTGTGGCGAGCAGCGGCTCGACCACCGTCCAGTCCACCTTCGTGAGGTCGAACAGCATCTTCGGCACATCCCCAGCGGTCGGCTGGGTGGTGGCCGGTTTCTGGGCGACCTTGCCAGCACGCCAGGTGAACTCGTCGAGATAGGGCGAGCCCGGCTCTTTCGGGGCGAGGGCGATCGTGTAGCCGTCGTAGAAGACGACCCATGTGAACTGGGTGGTGCCGGCAGCCTCGACAAGGTCGTCGACGATCCGCTCCAGGCGGTCGGCGGAGTAGGTCGGACCTGAGACAGCCGGATCCTGCTCGTCGTTCTGGCTTGGTCCGTCGTCGCTCTGGCCTGACCCGCCGGAACCCACCGGGGGGCGGGTCGGGGTGTGGGAGGACGGTGCGGCCGCGGGGGTGTTGGTGCTCGCCCAAGCGGCGAGCCTGACCACCCCCCACGCCGAGCCTGCGACCAGGACCAGCGCGACGACCACGGCCGTGGCCACGGCCACGCGCCGCCCGGTCCCTGCCTTGGCTGGTCGGTCAGACGGCGAGGTCACACGGTCGTCGATGGGGTACTGGCCGCGGCTGGGGGCCTGGGCAAAGGCGTGGACGGAGTGGTTGGCCGTCGGGTGGGTGCCCGCTGGGTAACGAGTGGTCGGGTAGGTCGCGCTCCCAGCGTGCAGGGGCGTCGTGGCAACAGACGCCGAAGGGGCGGGAGCGAACGTGCTCACCGATGCGCGGCCGGCTGCGGCTTCGGCCAGCAGGGTCTGGGCTTGTCCCAGGTCCATACGTCCGCGTGGGTCGGCCCAGCACAACCCCCGTACGACGGCTTGGACCTGCTCGCCGGCTGGTCCTCCTGGCAGCCCTGGAGGTAGCCAGCCGGGGCCGTGCTGGGGGCCTGGCGGCTGGTCGGTCAGCATCCACGACAGCAACGAACCCAGGTACCACGCGTCGGTGTACCGGCCCACTGCCGGGTCCCCGGCGAGCATCTCCGGCGGCAGGGAGAACCCGCGGTTGCCGACCAGCTGGGTGTAGGTCGAGGTCTGGTTGGCGGCCAGGCCGTGGGCGATACCCCAGTCAGCCAGCAGCAACCGGCCTTGGTCGTCCACCAGCACGTTGTTCGGGGTGATGTCGCGGTGCACGATACCCAGGTCCTCGTGGACCGCCCGCACCGTGGCCAGCAACGGCAAGAAAGCGCCGAGCACCGCACCGGGGTGCCGCCCAGCCAGCGGGTTGGCCTGTGCCCATTGGTTGAGGTCGCCAGGGCACCAGGGCATGAGGTCGCACCACAGCTCGTACTCCAGGTCCCCGCCGGTCACCGGGATCTGGTCACCGGGGACGGTCAGCACGAACGACTCCACCACGGGCAGCACCGCCGGGAACCGGTCGGGACGTTCACGCGCAGCCACGGCCACCGTCGTCATGTTGACCAGCCGCTCCATCTGGCGCGACTTCTCCTCCGCCGACGACACGGCCTGCACCCGCAGCGCCAGCTGGGCACCGTTGGGGTCCACCACCCGGACCACCGCTGCCTGCCCCCCGTGGACCACCGGCAGCTCCACCCGGGCCGGGCGCGACTGGGACTCAGACACCCGCAGCAACCCGCTGCGGCTCAACGAGACAACCGGCCCCTGGACCACTGACCCGTGCCGACGCTGCAACCACTGCGACAACACATCCCCGGAGAGCACCAGCACATCCTAGACCGGACTATTGCCCTCAAACCGTCTGCTCGGCCCAACGCCACACGTTCGCCCCTCCGAGACGCCCTTGGGGCCTCAGCGATCGACGCCTGTGGCGTCGAAGGCCGCGGAGACTTCGGCGATCTGGCTGGTCTGGAAGGTGATAGCCGTCGCTTTGAGGAACTTGGGCGGCGAGATCGTCTTGAAGCGTGAGTCGTAGTGGTAGCTCTTGTCGTAGCCGTGGGCGATCACCCCGTCGGTGTAGCTGGCGCCGACCGGGCCACGGTATTTCTGGGCGATCGACCCGTGCACGTCCAGGACGCCGGTCGGGGTGCCGCGGTCATAGTTCTGGACCTGGAAGGTCCCAGCGACCGACAAGATGGCGGCGTTGATCGTGCGGTTGGTGCCAGGCAGCACGTTCGTGTCGTTGGACCGGACAGGGTGCCACACCATCACCGCCTTCTGGCCGACGAGTCCCAGGACGTCGTCCGATCCGGCGTAGGTGATGTCGCCGACCACCCAGAGGTTGTTCTCCGAGGCGACAGTCATATGGCCACGCACCACCCCCGAGACGAACACGTCACCGACCGTGCAGCCGTAGGTGCCGGCGGGCGCAGACTCGTTGGACGCCGGGTAGCCCAGACCGTTCGTGGTGCACCGGACCGCCTCCGGGGTCTGCGGTGAATAGTTGACGTCCGTCGTCGCAGTCGGCACGCTCTGCACGAACACGAGGTTCCCTTCGACCACCGGCACCTTGGCCCCGCCGGAGCTGGCGAGCTGTCCGGCCGCCGTGCCCGGGGTCCCGCAGCGCGAAGGGTTGAGCCCGGACGTCGAACCAGCGCCGGCTGTCTGGGTGAACTTGGTCCACGGCGAGCGGACCTGCATGTAGCCGTCGCTGGTGAACGTGATCGACGTCGGCCCGGTGTACAGGCACCCTGGGCTCGTGCCGAGGTCGTAGCGGGTCTCGCGCTTCATCTCCGCGTTGGTCGGCGGAAGGTCGATCCGCACGTCCGGGGACGTGGGGCTGTCAGGAACAGCAAAGCTGGGTTTCGAACAGCCAGCGGGCAGCTCGTACTTGGGGTTCTTGGGCGTCATCGTGTACACGACGTCGTTGAACTTGCCCCCGCAGATCGTCGGGTGGTCGTTGGTGTACATCGGTCCGTCGATGACGTCCCTCTGAGAGAACTGGATGACGCCGCACTGGTCCTTGTCGCGGCCCTCCCAGGCGTACTTCAGCCGGTTGTGCACCGTGTCCCAGTTGTTGGCCTTGCAGGCGGTCTGGTCGACGAACACCGACGACACCTCGTAGTCGGTCCAGTACAAGAACTTGATAAAACCGTCCTGGGTGATCGATGCGACCACCGAACGGGTCTCGTCACCGACCGCACCGGTCGCCCGTACCCGGATCAGCCCGTTGGTCAGGTAGGTCGACGTGTCCACCTCGTAGCGGAACTTGGCGTCGCTGCCCCTCACTGTGGCCCAGGTGCCTGCGGCCCCGAGCCCGAACGCCGGGTTCGGCACTGGCGGGAGCACCACTGCCGAGCTGCCGCTGGCGATGGTGAACGGGGCGGTCGGGTCGCCGTAGCGCCAGTAGTCCGGCTCGTTGGTCAGGTTCGAGCGGTAGTCCTCCACCCCGGCGTAGGCGGCGGCGAGCGCCGCGGACCAGTCGGCAGTGTGCCTGCCCAACCTGTTCGAGCTCAGCGCCACCGCCGTCCCGGCGATCACCACCGTGGCGATGATGGCGGTCACAGCGATGACCGCCACTAAGCTCATCCCTTGGTCACCGACGATGCCGTTACCACGGCGCTGCAAGGTGTCGTGCATCATGCCCGCTCGTTCCTTTCGGTCCGCCAGCCTTCCGCTCGGCGATCGGCCCTGGCGGCTACGCCACCGGCCGGTGCGGAAGGGTCCCCTAGACGATCCGAACGGCCCGAGAACACTCGTGATGAGGCCGTAGGGACCCACGGGCGGAGATTCGAGTACCCACCGACCGCAGACGAGGAACGTCACCGAGGTGGTTGTGCACCCTCTCGCCCACGACGTGCAAAATCCGGACCGGCCGTGTGCGACTGCCCAACCGGTCAGCAGATGCGAGGGAGCTGTTCGCCCAACGGACGGGAGACGACGCGTCCGGCGCCGAGGGAAGAACGGGCGACGAGGAGCCCGGGGTGGTCGGGTACGACGGTGCCGATGATGGCGGCGTGGGTGCCCAGGGGGTGGGACTGGAGAGCCGCGAGGGCTGCGTCGGCGTGGGCGGCCGGGACGATGGTGACGAGCTTGCCTTCGTTGGCCACGTGCAGGGGGTCGAGCCCGAGGAAACCGCACGCGGCCGCCACTGCTTCGGGGACGGGGACGGCGGGCTCTTCGAGCTCGACACCGACGTCGGCGACCTCGGCGATCTCGCACAGGGTTCCGGCGACACCACCGCGGGTGGGGTCACGCAGGACGTGCACCTCGGGCACAGCGGCGAGCAGGGCTGCGACCAGGCCGTGCAGCGGCGCGGTGTCCGAGGCCAGGGTCGTTCCGAACTCGATACCCTCGCGCAGCGACATGACCGCCACACCATGCTCACCGACATTGCCAGAGACCAGGACGACATCGCCGGGGGTGGCACGCGACGGACGCACGTCGACCCCGTCGGGGACCACACCGATACCTGCGGTGTTGACGAACAGCTGGTCGGCTTTGCCGCGGTCGACGACTTTGGTGTCACCGGTGACGACCGGCACCCCCGCCGCACGAGCCGCGGCGCCCATCGCGGTGGCCACACGGCCCAGGACGTCAGTGGCCAGACCCTCTTCCAAGATGAACCCTGCGGACAGGGCTAACGGCTGGGCACCGGACATGGCCAGGTCGTTGATCGTGCCGTTGACCGCCAGGTCGCCGATGCACCCACCGGGGAAGAACAGCGGCGAGACGACATAGGAGTCAGTGGTGAACGCCAGACGTCGACCACCTGGGGCGTCGAGGACTGCTGAGTCACGCATCTCCGCGTTGGTCGCACCGCCCAGGGCAGGCAGGAACAGGTGCTCGATCAGCTCGCCTGACAGCACTCCCCCACCACCGTGGCCCAAGACGATCGTGTCCGTGTGCCGCAACGGCACCGGGCACGTCCACGCGGTCACGTCGAGCGGGGCGATCGGCAGGTCCTGTGACATCAGCTCACCTTGGGCAGGTCGAGGCGGCGGAACTCGTAATACGCAGCGCAAGCACCTTCGGCGGAGACCATCGTGGCGCCCAGAGGGGTGCGGGGGGTACACATGGTGCCGAAGGACGGACACTGGTTGGGCTTGATGATGCCCTGGAGGACTTCGCCAGCGTGGCACGCCTCGGGCTCGGCGGTGTGGATGTCGTCGACAGAGAAACGCGCGGACGCGTCGTAGTCACGCCAGGCGTCGCGCAGCTGCCAGCCGGAAGCGGGGATAAGCCCGATACCGCGCCACTGGCGGTCGCAGACCTCGAACACATCAGCGAGGACCTTCTTGGCCACCGGGTTGCCTTCGGGCGCGACGGCGCGGGGGTAGGCGTTGCGCAGCTCGGGGGTGCCAGCCTCCAGGAGGGCGACCGACTGGCGCACACCTTCGAGCAGGTCCAACGGCTCGAAACCGGTGACGACGACCGGCACCTGGTACTGGTCGACCAACGGTCCGTACTCGGCGGTGCCCATGACGGTGCACACGTGCCCTGCTGCCAAGAACCCCTGGACGCGGACGGCCGGGGCGTCCATGACCGCGCAGATCGCCGGGGGGACGCGTACGTGCGAGACGAGCATCGTAAAGTTCGTCAGACCGCGCTGGCGGGCCGTCACCACAGCCATGGCGTTGGCCGGCGCGGTGGTCTCGAAACCGACGCCGAAGAACACCACCTGCTTGTCGGGGTTGTCACCGGCGATGTTCACCGCGTCCAGCGGGGAGTACACCACCCGCACGTCACCGCCAGCTGCTTTGACCGAGAACAGGTCACGGCCGGTGCCAGGTACGCGCAGCATGTCGCCGAAGGAGCAGAAGACGACGTCGGGGCGCGAGGCGATCTCCAACGACCGGTCGATCATCTCCAGGGGGGTGACGCACACAGGGCAACCAGGACCGTGGATGAACTCGACCGCGTCGGCCAGGAGGGTGTCCAGGCCGTTGCGGATGATGGAGTGGGTCTGGCCGCCGCACACTTCCATGAGGGTCCAGCGGCGGGTGGAGGTGGCACAGATATCGTCGATCATGCGGCGTGCGACGACAGGGTCGGCGAACTCGTCGAGGTACTTCACAGTGTCTCCTCGACAGCGGGTGTCTCCGCGGCGGGGGTCTCGACAACGCGGGCCTCTGGAGGTTCGCCGTCGCTGAAGGTGATACCGAGCTCGGCCTCCAGCATGCCCAGCTCGCGGAACGCGGTGAGCGAGGCGATGGCCGACTCCTCGTCGAGCTGGGTGAGCGCGAAACCGGCGTGGACGATGGTGTAGTCACCGACCTGCAGGTCAGGCAGGTAGGCCAGGCACACGTCTTTGGTGGCTCCGCCGAAGTCGACGTCGGCCATGAGGGTGCCGCGGTCGTCCCAGATCCGCACCACCTTGCCGGGGATCCCCAGGCACATACCGTCATCCCTTCTGGTGTGATCAGCGACTCACGTCGTGCGCGGCCGCCAGGACAGCCTGGCCGAGGCTCAGACCACCGTCGTTGCACGGCACCAGGTGGTGGCGGACCACCTCGAACCCTGCCTCGTGCAGCAGCGCGGTGCACTGGCGCACGAGAAGCACATTGGCGAACACCCCGCCGGTCAGCCCGACGTGGGTTGTGCGGACGTGCTGCGCCGCAGCCACCACGGCACGGCACACCCAGACATGGAACCCTAGCGCGAGCGCGGCCCGGTCCTGACCATCTGCGAGTCCACGGACCAACGCCGCGATGGCTCCGGCCGGGTCGAGGATGTGTCTACGCTGGTCACCAAGGTATTGGCTGGTAGCCGGGCCCCAACCACCTGCGCTGGCGACACCCTGGTCACCCGTCCAGCGCAACGGGTCTGACCCGGGTATGGCGGTGGCTGCGAGGGTCTCCAGGTCGACAGCCGCCTGGGCTTCGTAGGTGATCTCGTGGCGGACGCCGAGCAGGGATGCGACAGCGTCGAACAGGCGGCCCATGGACGTCGTCGCCACGACGCCAGGGACGGTTCCTCGTGCTGCGGGGGTCCAGCGGTCCAGGAGCTGGGCCAGGACCTGGCGGGCCGACGGGTCGGCGTGGGCAACCGGGGGCAGGTCGTCGGACCAGTCGACACCGGCGTGGTGGAGGTGGGCGAGGGCCAGACGCCACGGTTCGCGGACAGCACGGTCGCCGCCGACCATGGCGACAGGCGCCAACGACGCCACACGTGCAATGGCCGACTGACCGCGCTGGGGGACGTGCTCGTCGGCGAGGAGCCACTCACCTCCCCAGGCGGCGCCGTCGTCGCCATAGCCGGTGCCGTCGAAACAGGCGGCGAGCAGCGGCGTGCCGACAAGGTGGTTCTCGGCCAGCAGCGACGCGACGTGGGCGCGGTGGTGCTGGACCTCGACGAGCGGGACCTGGGCGAAGCGCTGCGCCCAGGCACGGGTCTGGTAGGCGGGGTGGGCGTCGGCGGCCCAACGGGTCGCACCGACCTCGTACAGGTCCATGACGTGCGCGGATGTCGCGGCGAGCACCTGCTGCGACTCCCAGCCGGCCATGTCTCCCAGGTGCTGGGAGCACACGGCGTCGCGGCCGTCGAGGACGCACACAGTGTTCTTCAGCTCGGCGCCCACGGCGAACGTGGCTGGGCCGGCGTGGTCCAGCCGCACCGGCAGGGGGGTGTGGCCGCGCGAACGTCGTACGGGGTACGGCTGTCCGTCGACCACACGGAACACCGAGTCGTCGCAGGGGGTGACGATAGGCCGGTCGTGACCCAGCACCAGGTCAGCCAGGGTGAGCAACAGGTCCGCCTGGTCGTCGCGGTAGCACAGCGGTTCGTCGGACAGGTTCGCCGAGGTCATGACGAGCACGTCGCACACCGGTGCACCTGAGGGGCCTGGGTGCATGAGCAGGTGGTGCACCGGGGTGTAGGCGAGCATGACGCCAAGCTCAGGCGTTCCGGGGGCCACAGCGTCAGCCACCAGGGCACCCGGCCGACGAGGGGCCAGGACGACAGGACGGGCAGGGTCGGTCAGGAGCGCGGCTGCCGGCTCGTCGAGCGTCACGAGGCGCTTCGCGGAGGCCAGGTCGACGGCCATGAGGGCGAAGGGTTTGTCGGGGCGGTGCTTGCGGTCCCGTAGCCGCTGCACGGCGCTCTCGTCGTCGGCACGGCACGCCAGGTGGTACCCGCCCAGACCTTTGACCGCAACAGTCCCGCCGTCGGCCAGGACCTGCTGGGCCTGTGCGAGGGCGGTCTCGTCCCCGGGGGTGCCGCGGCCGGTGCCGTCGTCGGTCCACAGGTGGGGGCCGCAGCCGGGGCAGGCCACGGGCTGGGCGTGGAACCGGCGGTCGGCGGGGTCCTGGTACTCCCCGGCGCAGGCCGGGCACATGGCAAAGGCGGCCATCGAGGTTTTCGGGCGGTCGTAGGGGACACCGGTGATGATCGTGAACCGTGGGCCGCAGTTCGTGCAGGTGATGAACGGATGGCGGTAGCGGCGGTCAGCCGGGTCGAACAGCTCGGTGAGGCAGTCGTCGCACACCGCGCAGTCGGGTGGGACGGTGGCGCGGGGCCCGTCGGCGTCTGCTGAGGCGACGATGGCGAAACCAGCGAGGTCTGGGTCGTCGCTGGTCTCGTCCTGGGTGCGTACCGAGCGGATCTCAGCCAGCGGCGGGGCGTCGGACGCGATGCGCCGGGCCAGCTCGTCAAGGACCGCCGCTGGTGCCTGCGCGTCGACCACCACCCCTGCTGCGGTGTTACGCACCGAACCGACCACACCCAGACCGACAGCCAGCCGGTAGACGTGCGGACGGAAACCGACGCCTTGGACGACCCCCGTGACCAGCAGCGTGCGCCGCACAGCGAGACCGTTCAGCCTTCGTCGCCGAGGGCTGCGCCCCCGGGGACCAGCCCCAAGGCCACGAACGCGGCCAGCGACTCCGCGGCGGCCTGGGGGTCGAGCAGCTCCACAGCGAACCCGTTCTGGACCAGCACGTGGTCACCCACCCCGGCGTCCGGCAGGTACGCCAGGCAGCAGGTCTCGACCTGGCCGGCCACCTCGACCTCGGCCATCGTCATCGCGCCCTCGGTGATCTGCACGATCCGGGCGGGGATCGACACGCACATCTAGCTGCTCCCTCGTCGGGGTTCAGATGCTGCCACGGTCGCCACCGTCAGACCCATCCCCCCGATGGGGGCGCTGGTGACCGGCAGGCACGGGTCCGCCTCGCGGACGGCTTCCTCCAACGCGGGCTGACCTGCTACGACACCATCGGCGCCGGCAGCGCCCGGGTGGTCGACAGCGTCCAGCAACAGCTCGGCGAGCCAGCGTTCGTTCTGGGCCGTCGGAGTGAGGATCATCGCCTGGGTCAGTGTTCCGCTGCCGTCGGTGACGTAGCGGTGGACGAGCAGGCCCCGTGGACCGTCCGCCCAACCCACACCCACCCCGGGCTGGTCGAACCCGCCGGGGGCGGCCTGCGGGTCCCCTTCGGTGAGCGTCCCGCCAGACACTGCTGCTGCGACTGCCTCCACGCAGTGCACGGTGATGATGGCCCGTGCCACACGCGCCCCTGCTCCCGCTGCTGCCCACTGTGCCTGCAGCCCAGCGGCCACAGGTGTGGTCAACGTGCCGACCCGCAGCTGGGAGACCGGGCCCACCCTGTACCCGCCGTCGCTCGGACCGAGCGCGACCAGGTAGGGACGTGGTGCGGGGGCACCGGGGACCGACTCGACGACGAGGTCGTCCCACCCAGCGGGCGCGGCGGACGGTTCGACGACGGTCCCGTCGGCCGCGACCACCCTCAGCCGTTCGCCCAGCAGGTCCGGATGGCCGTCAGAGCCCACCAAGGCGACGTCCGCACCCCGGTAGGGGTGCCCGGCCGCCCCGGTGCTCAGCTCTTGGCCGGCGATGGCCACAGCAGCCTCCAGGGCTGGCCCTGCGCTCGCAGCCAGCTCGTCACAGGCCGACGACGGCACGAGACCAGCCACTCCCCCGACGACCGCTGTCGCAGGGAAGTGCCCAGGGGACCCTGCCGCAGCCGCCGCAGCCTTGCCGAACGTCCGCAACGTCATCGCACCCTGCGGGTCGACGACGGCCAGGCGCGCGGCGTGGGTCTCGATCGTGGCGCCGTGGTGCAGCAGCGCCCGCACCGCTGTGCCTGCTGGGGTCGGGGTCGTCGTCGCCAGAGCCTCCAACGCCCTGACCCCGGCCAGGTGGTGCGCCGCCGGGCAGATCCCGCACAAGCGTTCTACGAGCGCAGGAACCCCGCCCACGGGTTGTCCGGTGAGCATGGCGTCCACCCTGGGCAACCCTGTCAGGTCGAAGCGCGCCGCTGACGCCCTGCCCTGCGCGTCACGTTCCACCACGACAGTGGCCCCGTACGCGTCGACGATCTCGTCGAGCACCCAGCGCTGGCTCACCGGGTCTCCGATCGCCGAACCGACCCCGTGAACCATGCCACCATGGGGGCGTGCACGAGCTGGGGTTGTTGCGGTCGGTGGTGGCTGCTGTGGAGAAGGTGGCAGCCGAGGCTGGTGCCACAGGGGTCGAAGCGGTGGGGATCCGGGTGGGGAGCCTGTCGGGGGCAGTGCCTGAGGCGTTGGACGGGGCGTGGCCGATCGCCACAGCCGGGACCGTCGTGGCAGGCGCGCGGCTGGACGTGGAGATGGTGCAGGCGGCGGTGTGGTGCCCGTCGTGCGCGGCGGAGCAGCCGATCGACCAGTTCTTCGCGCTCGAGTGCCCGGTGTGCGGTACGACGACCGGACAGCTGGTGCGCGGACGCGAGCTGGCAGTCACCCATGCTGACCTCGACGTCCCGGCCGAACCTCACGGCTGACCGTCCAGGTCGGCCAACCAGCCGTCGAGCACCGCGACAGCCGCGCCGACAGCGTCGCCCAGCGCCGCGGTGACCGCAGCGGACAGGCCGACGCTCATCTCGACCTTGGCCGGGACGATCCCCACGACCTCGATCTGCTCAGGCTCACGGTCCAGCAGCCGGGCGGCGGAGAACACGTCGAGCAGACCCACCTGGTGCGGCGACAGCTGGCCTGACAGCAGCCGGGGCAGCTGGTCGCCGGACAGGCGCACGACCTGCCCGGGTGTGGCACCGGCGACCGCGTCGAGCACCAGCAGCCGTGTGGCCTCGGTAACCACCGGGAGCAGCTCCATACCGCCGGTGACGCCGTCGACGTATCCGACGCGCGGGTCCGGCCGCTGCGCGCGCAGACGCGTCAACAGCTCAGGGCCGGTCCCGTCGTCGGCCATGATGGGGTTGCCCACGCCCAGCACCGTCACCGGTGTGGGCGGGGCATCCCACTGTGCGTCGTTCACTCAACCTCAGGGGCGTCGACGGGTTTGGAACCCCGCGGAAGCCACACGCCGCCGTTGATCATGGCAGAGATCCCACCGCGGCGTTCGAGAGCGTCAGCCCGCAGTGCCATGTAGACATGCATGATGGCGAACGCCCAGATGACGAACATGGACACGGCGTGGAACAACCGGATCCCGGGGGTCCCCCAGCCCCAGAAGCCGATGTCGCCGACGACCGACCAGATCCCGCCTGTCCGCTCGTACAGCGAGTACAGCACGAACCCGGAGGCCATCTGGAGCAGCGCGATGACGTACAGCGCGGTGTACGCCAGCTGCTGCAGCGGGTTGTGCGCCAGGTACAACGGCGCCTCACGCCGGACGAGGGCGTAGTGCGACACGACCTGGCCCAGGTGACGGAAGTCTGCCTTGGACTTCAGCGGCCAGAACGTCGGCCACCGCAGGAAACGGTCGGAGGACAAGAACGCCAGGACCAGCCGTGCCAGAGCGAGGACCAGCCAGGTGAACGCTGCGGCGAAGTGGATGTTGCGCACCCAGCCCATGGTGTACCCCGACGCCTCGCCGACCCGCACAGCAGCCGTGGGCAGCAGCGAGGGGGTCATGATGAGGTAGCCGGTGACCGACAGGGTGAGGATCAGCGCCACGTTGAGCCAGTGCTGCCAGCGCAGCAACGCCGACCACAGGTAGACCCTGACGTACGACTCGTCCGGGTCGTCGACGTGGTCGTAGCGCGGGCCGACCGGGTGCAACCCGACGAACCCTTGCAGCCGGTACTCCCCGACAGTGCCGTCGGCAGACACCGGCGCCGCAGCCACGGTGAACGGACGCCCTTCGCGGGCCACCGTCCGCCGGGCGTTACGGCGCAGCAACGCCGCAGAAGCCCGGCTGGAGGTGCTGTCACCGAGCACCGCGGCGAACTCGCCGCTCATGACCATCACGTCGCGGGAACCGCCTGAGGGCATCGACAACTCTCGCACCCGGACCAGGCTGTAGCGCCGGTCCGTGCTTGCACGGTCGATATCCTCGTCGGCCACCGCGGCAGCAGGGATACCTGGGTGTTGTTCTTCCAACGACCGGCCGAGCGCCTCGCCCACAGGGTCGTCCGCGCTGGGCTGCCCAGCGGCAGCCAGAGCGACGAGACGCCCATGGCTCAGGCCGCCGACGCTCACCACGTCGCCGACCTGGAGCCGCGGGACCTGCACCCGCACGGCTTCGTCGCTTGCGGTCATGACGTCACGACTCCCAGCTCGTTGCCGTCAGGGTCGAGCAGGTGCACAGCGCACGACATGCACGGGTCGAACGAGTGGATGGTCCGCATGACCTCCACCGGCTGTTCGGGGTCGATCAGCGGGTGCGGCGTGGCCCACGGGATCGCAGCCAGGGCGGAGTCGCCGCCCAGAGCCTCCTCGTAGGGGCCAGCGACGCCGTTGGGGTCACGCCCGCTGGCCAGCCAGGTGGTCGGCACGACGGCCTGGTACCGCGTGACCTTGCCGCCCTTGATGGACACCCAGTGGCTGAGGTTGCCGCGGGCGACCTCGACGAACGAGTACCCGTGCACCTCGTCCTTGGGCCACGTCGACGGGTCCCACTTGGACCCGTCGAACACGTCGATGTCCCCGCCTTTGAGGGCTTCGGCGAACTGGGCGAAGGTCTCGTTCAGGCGTTTGGCCGCTGTGGCCGCCTCGACCGCACGGGCCAGGGTGCGCCCAGCGGTGGAGTTCAGCTGTCCCGGCTCGATACCGAGCACCTCGACGGCTGTGTTGACCAGGTCGACAGTGTCTTTGTCGCCCTGGAGGTAGGCCGACAGCACACGCGCAGCTGGGCCGACCTGCATGGCACGGCCGTCGTAACGCGGTTCCTTGCACCAGGTGTACTTGCCGTCCTTGGAGTCGGCGAGGAAGTCGCCTTCCGCTGCGGGTGGGTACGGCGGCTTGGGGCCGGTGTACTTGACGCTGGTCTCGCCTTCGCTCGGGTGGAGCTGTTTCTTGCCGTCGGCGTAGGTGTACCAGGCCGAGGTGATGGACTCGGTGAGCAGCCGGGGGTCGAAAGCCTTGAGCTTGAGCTCGCCGTCGAGCACCACACCAGGCACCAGGTCGCGGTGCAGGTCGTTGTCGCGGTCGACGTTGGCCTTGGCCGGGTCGCCGGAGTAGATGGCACCGGAGCGTCCCAACGCCAGGAAGTTCGGTGCGGTCGCACCGATGGTGAACCAGTCCGGGGAGGCCGGGTCGGGGCGGTTCGGCCCGCCGTAGACGCTGAGGATCGCCAGCCCGTCAGGCACGTAGCAGGTGTTGACGAACTCGAGCGTCTCGTCGATCCACTTCTGGACCTGGTCGAGCTGGACCTGGTTGATCGACTCCGAACGGTTCGGGTCGATACTGCACGCCATACCGCCGACGAGGAAGTTCGGGTGCGGGTTCTTGCCACCGAACGTCGTGACGATACGGATGACCGACCGCTGGAACTCCAGCGCGTCGAGGTAGTGCGAGACGGCCATGAGGTTCGCCGCAGGCGGCAGCTTGTACGCCTCGTGGCCCCAGTAGCCGCCGGTGAAGATGGACAGCTGGCCAGACTCGGCGATCTCGACGACCTTGTCGCGCACGGCGGTGAAGCGCTCGAGGGTGTTGCCCTTCCAGGTCGAACCGATCGACCTGGCGAACTCCAACGCCTCGGCCGGGTCGGCCGACGCGGCCGAGACCACGTCCACCCAGTCCAGGGCGTGCAGGTGGTAGAAGTGGATGACGTGGTCCTGGACCTCTTGGGCGCCCAGGACGATGTCACGGATGCGGCGCGCCTGTTCGGGCGGGACGATCCCGAGGGCGTTCTCCACGGCGGAGATCGAGGCGATGGCGTGCACGGAGGTGCACACCCCGCAGATCCGCTGGAGGAACGCCCACACGTCACGCGGGTCGCGGTTCTTGACGATCTCTTCTAGACCACGGAACTGGGTGGTCTCGCTCCACGCCTTGGCGATGACGCCGTTGGCGTGCTCCAGCTCGACGCGCAGGTGACCCTCGATACGGGTGAGCGGGTCGATGACGACGTTCACGGACATCTAACTACTCCGCCTTTCCGGAAGGATCGGTTGTCTCGGTGTCTTCCGGCTCGCCGTCAGCCGGTTCGGAGGCTAGCCATGGTGGCGGTGACGGTGCTTCCACCGGCTCGGGCTCTTCAGCCGCGGGAGGTCCAGCCTCGGGCTCGACTGGCCCGGGTCCGGCAGCTGGCTCAGGTTCGGCGGCTGGCTCGGGTTCACCAGCTGCGGCGTCCTTGACCGTCGGGTCAGGCAACCACACCTTGGAGTCGCCGAACGCGTCCAGCGGGGCCTCGGCCGCAGCCTTGCGCGACGCTGCGTGACGTACCGCGGTGAGCGTGGCGTGCGCGGCGACACCAGCGACGGCGATCCCGGCGACCGTCCAGCCGACCCTCTCCGCCGACGCCTCGATACCGAAGCCGTGGACGTCGGGCAGCGTGGAGTAGAACGGGGTGAACTCGTCGAAGAAGTTCTTCTCCGTACAGCCGATACACGGGTGGCCAGCGCCGATCGGCCAGCTGGTGTGCATGTTCCACTGGATGACCGGGCAGGCGCTGAACGTGCTCGGGCCTTTGCAGCCGACCTCGTACAGGCACCAGCCGTTGCGTGCGGCGGCGTCGTCGAAAGTCTTGACGAACTGGCCAGCGTCGTAGTGCGCCCGGCGCGGGCACGAGTCGTGGATACGCTGGTCGTAGGCGAACCGGGGCCGGCCCTCGGCGTCCAGCTCGGGCAGCTTCAGCGAACCGTCAGCTTTGGCGTGGGTGAGCAGGTAGGCGCAGGTGGCAGTGATGACCTCGCCGATCGGCGGGCAGCCACCGATGTTGATGACCGGCTTGTTCTTGATGATCTGGTCGACACCCACAGCGTTGGTGGGGCCGTTCGGGCCCGCACCTGGCGCGCGCGACGCCTGGACGCCACCCCACACCGCACAGGCACCGACAGCCAGGACCGCCACGGCGTTCTTCGCCGACTTTTCGAGCACCCTCTTGGCCGACTCCCCGCCGATGGTGCAGTAGGCACCGTCCAGGTCCTTGGGGACCGAGCCGTTGACCACGAGGATGTGGGGCTCTTTGTTCGCCTCGTCCAGCGCCTGGTTCGCGGCGTCGCCCGAGGGCGCCATGATCGCCTCGACGTAGTTCACCGACAGCAGGTCGAGGACGATGTCCTCCACCGTGGTCCCGCCTGAGCGCAGCGTCGACTCGATGCAGCCTGTGCACTCCTGCAGCTGCAGCCACACCAAGATGGGCTTGGTCTGCCCCTCCAGGACCGCAGCGATCTGCTCAGCCGTCGGAGCGGCGTGGGCTGCTCCCCCGTTGAGCTGGGAACCAGCGGCGAGCACGCCTGCCAGTCCGCCACAGAACTTCAGGAAGTCCCGGCGCTTGACGCCGGCTCGGGCGAGGTTCTCGCCCAGAGTTGGCTCTTGCCAACCACTCACCTCGTACGACATTCGAAGAGATCCTCCCTTGGCTCTCTCTCGCGGGGATGCCTGACCCGAACCGAGGTGAGGCAGTTGACGCCGCACTGACGACCCAGACCGAACAGGACTATATCGAGGATGGAGCCGCCTGTCCGACAACCTGACACAGGACTTTCGTCACAAGACGGTCACACGCCACGCTTGGGTCAAGGGCTCCAGCGCTCAGGCCCCGACAAGGCCCAAGATTTGGAAAAGAACAGTCAAATATTTCGAAATTTTCACCCCGCCGCACTCTATTGCGACACGACGCAACACGCTTGGTACCGTACCTGCGCACCGCTCATGGAACACTGGCGGGCGCAAGACGACCAAGGACGGAAAGGACTGCGTGGTGCACGAGGTCTCGTTGTGCCGCCAAGTGGCGGCTGCGGTCACGCGCGCCACCGCTGGACGTCATGTCCAGACCGTCTACGTCACCGTCGGCGAGCTGCGCCAGGTGGTGCCTGAGGCCATGGCGCACGCGTGGACGTTCGTCGTGCGAGGCACCGCCCTCGACGGCGCGCGTCTGGAGCTGCACCACGTCCAGGCCGTCGTGACCTGCGACGACTGCCAGCACAACACCCGTCTGGGACGCCAGCTGGGGTTCGACTGCCCAGCGTGCGGGTCGTCGCGCACGCACGTGTCCGCCGGCGAGGAGTTCGTGCTCACCGCTGTGGACGTCGACGGACCCGACGACGACTGCACACCCGAACAGGAAGGAACGCTCGATGGGGCGCTTTCACCGTCATGACGACGGCACTGTCCACTCCCACGACCACGACGACGAGGGCCACCACCACGAACACCCGTCTGGTGACCAGCCCCGCCCCCGTGGGCGCCACGCCGCCGCCCCCACCGAGGACGACCCGCAGGCGCTCGCCGAGCTCATCGGCGACCACACCGGTTATCAGACCGGCCGGGAGCGTATCGAGATCCTCCAGGACATCTACGCCGAGAACGACGAGCTCGCCGCGGCCAACCGTGCCGCCCTGGACGCCGCCGGGGTCCACGCGGTCAACCTCATGAGCTCACCAGGCTCCGGCAAGACCACCCTGCTCGCCCGGACCCTGGCCGCGTTCGAAGGCTCGGTCCGGGTCGCCGTCATCGAAGGCGATATCGAGACCCCCCTCGACGCCGAACGCCTGGGCGGCATGGGGGCGCAGATCTCCTTGCTCAACACTGGCGACGGGTTCGGCGGCGAGTGCCACCTCGACGCTCCCATGGTCGCCAAGGCCCTGCGCGGCCTGGACCTGGACGCTGCGGACCTGCTCGTGGTCGAGAACGTCGGGAACCTGGTGTGCCCGGCGGAGTTCGACGTCGGCGAGCACCGCAAGGCCATGGTCTACGCGATCACCGAAGGCGAGGACAAACCGCTGAAGTACCCGGTGATGTTCCGTTCGGTCGGTGCCGTCGTGGTCAACAAGATGGACCTGGCGCCGTACCTGGACTTCGACATGGACCTGTTCCGGTCCAACCTCACAGCTGTCAACCCGCAGGCGCAGGTCATCGAGCTGTCGGCCCGTACCGGCGAGGGTGTCGACGCCTGGCTGGAGTGGTTGCGCGCACCCCTGGCATGACCTGCTGGCCGTGATCAGCTGCGGTGGTCGGCTGGCGTGGTTCAGCCCCGGTGGACGACCACGACCGTCCCGATCGGCGCCCACTGGTAGATCTCCTTGGCGGTCGACACCGGCAGGTTGACACACCCGTGGGACGCCGAGTACCCGAACGTCGAGCGCCAGTACGCGCCGTGCAGGGCGTACCCACCGTGGAAGAACATCGACCACGGCACGTTCTCGGTCACGTACGGGGTCACTCCGTCGGCCTCGAAACCGCGCATCGTCTTGGTCTCGTACTTGGCGTAGATCTTGTACGTGCCGGTGACCGTAGGAGTCACCGCGGCACCGTCGACCATGGAGATCGGGCCCTTGACGACGGTCGTGCCCTCGTAGAGCGTCACCGTGTGGTTGGCCAGGTTGACGTCGATCCACTTCTCTTTCCCGGTCGGGAAGTACACCAGCACCTCGGCGGCAGAGCTGACCTCTTTGGACTCCCAGGCCGCTGGGACCTTGGTGTACTCGAACGCACCGGTATAGCTCTTGCCTGCCCCCACCTGCGCGATGATGGCCTCGGTGACAGTCTCGACGTTGGTCACCTCTTGGCCGTCTCTGGGCTGCTGCGTGACCGACAGGACCTCGCCTTTGGGGTCGACGTAGCGTTTGCCGTTGACCGGGTCTCTGCGGGCCCCGTCAGCCAGGTCCTGCACCCATGCGGTGACCTGGTCCACGTCGAGCGTCGGGGTGCCCAGACCAGCCTTGGTGACCGGGACACCGATCCAGGCGGCCTGGACCGTCGGCTCAGCAGTGTGGTCCTTGTTGCCGTCAGAGACCACGACAGGCAAGGTGACGAGCGCGTTCGCCGCCTGCGCGGCCTTGGCGGCGTCCTCGTCGGAGACCATCGGGGCAGCGTCGACGAACTCGACCGTGATGGAACGTTTTTTCAGACCGGCCGCGGCGGCCTTGACCTCCTGCTGGAACGTCGCGGGGTTGACCGCCTTGCCCACGACCGCCGGGGTGACCTCGAAAGTGGTCCCGTCGTCGCTGAGGACGACGACCGCGTCAGAACCGGCCACACCAGAGTCGACAGCGATCTGGCGTGCTGTGGCTTCCAAGGTCTTGCCGTCGCTGGTGACGACCGCGTCGATACGGTCAGGCACGAACAGCGCGCTGAGCTGGCCGCCCAACGACGAGTTCCGCGAGAACGCCTCGCGCACCGTGGCGTCGACGTCGACGCTCACACCGAGGTCGGCGAGCGTGGCACTGGCAGACGGCGACCCGGGACCGGTGGACCAGGTGACGCTCGTCGCGGCGGCACGCGCACGCAAAGACTCGGCGACCTCCGCGCGGGTCTTACCGGTGATAGGCTCCCCTGCGACCGTGATACCCGGCAGCCCGCGGTCGCGGTAGTGCGCGCCGTAAGCAGCAGAGACGGCAACGAGCACCATCGCCAGGACCAGCCCCGCGCCACCGGCCACGATCAGCACCAGTGTGCGTCTCTTCATCGGACGTTCCTCTCGTCCCTGCGCGCATACGTCGGGTACGCGCCTGAACCGACACCGTAGGCCGCCACCTGAGAGGTGCTCTTCCCCCTGAGGTCGTACCAGCCTGTATCGAACGATCACCACCTGCGCGGAACAAACTCGCCCCCCGGTGGACGGGCAGGTCTCGCACGGCGAAGGCTACCGGATCCAGGCGGGGTGCCGCACTACCCACGACGGAGGAAAATCGCCCACCTCAGGCAGCGGTCGCCACCGCGTACCCAGCCCGGTCGGGCTCCAGGTCACCGGTGCTCCCTGCACGGAAACCGGCCCGCCCCAGCGTGAGCACGTACGTCCAGAACCCTGCCAGGGCCGCAGCACCGATGGTGAGCTTCGCCCACGACGGCAGGGCCGAACCGGTGACGAAACCCTCGATAAGCCCCGACACACCCAAGACGACGACCAGACCGAGCACCACGGTGAACAGGGACCGCCCTGTCGCAGCCAGCGCCTGGCTGCGCGGTCGTGGGCCAGGAGCCAGCCAGGCCCAGAAGATGCGCAGACCAGCCGCAGCAGCGACGAACACCGCAGTCAGCTCGAGCATCCCGTGGGGCAAGATCAGCTCGAAGAACAACCCGAGCTCGCCGTGGGTGGCCATGACCGCACCGATCACCCCGACACCCAGCGCGTTGGAGAACAGCACGTACACCACCAAGACGCCGGTGATGCCGAACGCGACGCACTGGGCGGCGACCCACGCGTTGTTGGTCCACACCTGGGCGGCGAACCCTGCACCCGGGTCGTAGTACTGGGCGAACGCGTCGTTGACGTAGCTTTCCTGTTCCGCCGGAGATATCACCGACGCCAGCAGGTCTTGGTTCTCGTACAGGTACCACCCCACCGCGAACCCCACACTGACGAACGAGACCATGACCGAGACGATCCACCAGCGGATCATGTACAGCGCCGACGGGAGCGACACCACGAAGAACCGCGCGACCTCCGACCACACCGGTGCGTGCGCCCCGGTCAGCCGGGTACGCGCCCGGGTCAGGACCTGCGACAGGCGCATGACAGTACGCGCGTCCGGCGCCCCGGAGCGGACCATCGACAGGTCGGTCGCGGTGGCCTGGTACAGCCGGACGAGCTCGTCGACCTGCGCACCGGTCATGCGCGACTGCCTGGACAGCGCCTCCAGCCGGACCCAGTCCGTTTCGTGCGCGCGGGTGTAGGCATCGAGGTCCACAAGGACAGCCTGCCATGGTTTGGGCGCAGTACCGGGCTACCCTGGGCCGGTGAGCACAGGCATCGTCACCGGCGAAGGCGTCCTGCTGGAGTCGGAAGCCGCATCGGTGTTCAGCCGGATGCTGTCAGGGATCATCGACTACACCGTCTACGCGATCGGGCTGTTCGTCGCCTTGTGGGTGATCGCCATGCTGGACGTCGCCACCGACCTCGACTACAAGATGGGCGCTGCGGTTGCCGTGGTGATCTACGTGACGATGCTGGTCGTCGTGCCCATCACAGTCGAGACGTTGACCCGGGGCCGTTCGTTGGGTCGCCTCGCCGCAGGGCTGCGCATCGTGCGCGACGACGGCGGCGTCACCACCATGCGCCAGGCCACGATCCGTGCCCTGCTCGCCGTGGTCGAGATCTGGATGCTGTTCGCCTTGCTGGCCTTGTTCGCCTCGATGCTCTCGCCGAAAGGCAAGCGTCTGGGTGACATGGTCGCCGGGACGTACGCCGCACGGGTGCGCGGCGGCCCACGCGACTACCTCGTCATCGTCATGCCGCCGCGCCTGGCACTGTGGGCGGCGCGGGCCGACGTGGCGCGTCTGCCTGACCCCCTGGCCTTGTCGGTCCGCCAGTTCCTGGGGCGGGCGTCCACGATGCACTCCCACTCGCGCACCCGACTGGGAACCGAGCTGACCGAGCAGGTCCAGCAGTACGTCCGGCCGCTGCCACCGCCTGGTACCCACCCCGAGGAGTTCTTGACCGCGGTGCTCGCCGAACGGCGCGAGCGTGAGGGACGCACCGAGTGGAACCGGGTGGCCCGCACCCGCACCGAATCTGCCGGACTGGCCCGGCTCCCCTACGGCGTCGCCGACGACGGGTCGTGATCCACCAGTGGACCACCGACCGTGTCTGCCCCACCGCTGCGACACCCAAAATCAGCCCAAAGCGGATACCCGTTTCGTCTCCGCGAGGACCCGCAGGGGTCTACCGTGGGACCCACCGCGCCGCAAGAGATGTGCGGCGGTCGTCGCTGGTGAACCGGTCGCAGGCGATCGCGCGCTAGAGACGGAAGGAGCCCCCGTGAGCTGGCTGAACGCCCTCTTGCGCCCCAGGAACGAACCGGACGAAGCCGACTTCGCCGCTGGCCCACGACCTGAGCTGTTCACCGACGACCTGCTCGTCGACGACACCTCCTGCGCGAAGCCGTCGAAAGACGACGAGTCGACCGTCGCCGCAGCGCTCGACGCCCTCGTCGACGAGTCCATGGTCGACTACGTCAAGCTCTCCCTCACCCCTGGTCGGGCGCGGCCGTGGTCGTCAAAGATCGGCGGTCGCCCGTACTTGCAAGGCGGTGGTCGTGCCCCGCGCGGCAAAGGGGAGTTCGAAGGCCAGCGCCTGCACCTGCTGGCACAGCTGAACTTCGAGGAGCTGCCCGCCCTGCCGGGTATGCCCACCACGGGTCTGCTGCAGTTCTTCGTCGCCGCCGACGAACGGTTCTCGCACTTCTACGGCGCAGACATGCTGAACCCGACGTCCGGTGGCGGTTTCCGCGTCGTCTACCACTCGCGGATCGTCAAGGACGAGTCCCTGCTTGCCTCCGTCACACCCGACCAGTCGGCCGAACCTTTCATGCCCGTGGCCGGAGAGTGCCTGCTGTCCGGCCAGATCGCCAGCCAGCCGATGTCGAGCACCGACCACCGGTTCGAGGCGTGGCTGTCCACCCTGGTGTGCTCAGCCCTGGAGACCGACGAGGTCCCCGAGTGGGCGTGGTCGGCTGCGGTGCGCCGCTGCGGCACCCCCAAGAACCACCAGATCGGCGGATACCCGGGGCTGACAGGGAACCTCGACCCGCGCGAGCAGTTCACCAAGCACACCACGCTGCTGTTCCAGCTCGCGTCGGACTCCCTCGACGGCACGGAGGCCGCGTGGGGCGACGACGGGGTCGGCGCGTTCTTCATCGCCCCTGACCGCCTGGCTGCCTGCGACTTCTCCGACGTGCTGTACGTGTGGGGCTGACAGGCGCCTGGTGCTAACGCGTGGCCAGCCTGTCCCTGCCTGCCTGGACCTGGGTCAGAGCTTTGGACAGGTCGGCCTCGAGGTCGGCCAGACGCTGGTCGCAGTAGTCGTCGGCGTCGCGGCGCAGCGACTGTGCCTCGTCGTGTGCCTCCCGGGCCACCCGCTCGGCCTCAGCCTCGGCTTCGATGGCGACCTGCTCAGCAGCGACCATCCGGTCTGCCTGCGCACGCGCCTCGGTCAGCATCTGCTCCGTAGAGGCCCGCGCGTCGGCCAGCACCTGCTCCGTGGACGCCCGCGCGTCGCTCATCATCTGCTCGCTGGCGGCCCGCGCGTCGGCCAGCACCTGCTCGGCACGGGTCCGCGCGTCGTCGACGGTCTGGTCCGCGTCGGCCTGGGCGCTGGCCCGGTGGGCCTGCGCCGACGCCAGGACATCGGCCGCGTCGTGCAGCTCAGCGGGCAGAGCCTGGCGCGCCTGCTCGACGAGGTCGAGCATCTCGGCCCGGTTCACCAGCACCGACGCGGACATCGGCACCCCCCGGGCGCTGGCCAGCGCGTCACAGATCGCGTCGAGCACGCCCTCGACGCCGTGGGTGTTGGTCATAGGTGGTCCTCCGACAGAGCCTCGTACACGGCGGCGGCCACACCGGCGGGAACGAGGTCGTCGATGTTCCCACCGTGGCGGGCCACGTCCTTGACGATAGACGACGCGATGTGGGTCAACGACTGGTCTGCGGCGACGAACACTGTCTCCACCCCTGCCAGGTGCCGGTTGACCAGGGCCATGGGAACCTCGGCGTCCACGTCGGAGGCCCCGCGGACCCCTTTGACCACCGCACAGGCACCAACCTGGCGCAAGAAGTCAGCCAGCAGCCCGGGGACCAGCTCGGCGCGGGCTCCGGGAAGGCCGGCCACCGCGCCGGCAGCCAGGTCGACCCGGCTCTGCGGGCTCAGCAGCGGGGCTTTGGCCGCGTTCGTGGCGACCGCCACCACCACCTCGTCGAACATGGTCAAGGCACGGCGCACGACATCGACGTGACCGTTGGTGATGGGGTCGAACGACCCCGGGCACACCGCGACCCTCGTCGGCGGGTTGTCCTGCGTCGGCACGCGGGTCTGCGTCACTGGTCGACGACCTCCCAGATCGAGGTCTGGACGGACTGTTCGAGGTACAGACGGCCCACGACGAACAGCCGTCCGCCATCGACCTGGAACGCACCGTAGTTCGACCCGTCCACACGCACCGACCACAGCTGCTCACCGGTCTTCCCGGTGGCCGAGAAGGCCCGCAGCTGGTCGTCGTACACGGTGTAGAACACCTGCTTGCCCGACGCTGCCGGGAACCCCCACAGCTTGTCGACGGTCACGACGGCACGGCCGTCCTCCGGGTCGACGAGCACACCTGCCGGGCTGTCTCCAGCACCCACCGAACCTCGTGTGACAGCCACCACGTACCCGGAGTTCAGGTGGACGAGATAGTCGACGTTGGCCACCTTCGTGGACCACTGCTGCTTCCCGTCGGAGGTCGTGACCCCGCGGACCGTCTCACCGTCGTAGTCCTGGACGACGAGCGTACCGTCGACGACGACCATCCCGTGGCGCGAGTGCAGGCCGGTGAGCGCGGCGTCCCACATGTCCTTGCCGGTCTTCGGGTCGAACCGCACGGCCGAGCAACCGTCTTTGGCGCACGACACGCGCACCGCCACCGAGCCAGGCAGGATCTGGTAGACGACCTTGTCGATATCGTCCCCGTAACCCACCGGTTTGCCCGTGCGGCCGTCGACGTAGCCACCTTCGGCCAGGACGTAGAAAGCGCTGCCGTCCTTGAGGACCATGGAGTCGTCCGGGAACGCCTTGGGGTGGACCTTGGCACGCCACACTTCGGACAGGTTGGTCTTGGTGACGACGACCTCGTCGTCGTCGGAGACGACCACGTACCCGTCCACCGCGTCGACGAGGGAGCCCGTGTCGCGGGTGCCGGTGACCTTCCCGTCGCCCGAGAGCACCACGATCATGGTCTTGTCGCTGCCCTCGGCCAGGTCAGCCACAGACAGCACCGCCGACCCGTTGCCCGCAGCGCGCGCCGAGATGTTCGCCACCGTCTCGAACCCGGTCTCGGCAGCCAGGTCAAGCTTCCAGTCGAGCGTGCGCGTGCCGAGGTTCGCCAGACCCACCAGCGCCCCACCCTTGCCAGGGTCAGAACCCCACAGCAGGGCATGGGTCGGGTCGGTGAACACCAAGACGTCAGTGCGCGGGAACTGCCCGCCGAGCAGCTCAGCCACCTGCATCTGCGGCCCCAGCCCCGGTTCGTCGACGAAGTCCGGCGCCACGTCCGTCGTCGTCGCCGCCGTCGACCCTCCCGACCGTAGCCCGAGGCCCAACCCCACACCGACGGCCACCACCAGCACAAGGGCTGCCGCCGCGATGAGCAGGTTCCTGCGTGACACCCCACGCACCCAGCCCACGCACCTGCCCCACAGCGCTTTCACGCCACCAGAGCGCGCCCCAGCTTCAGGCTCCCCCTCACAGGCAGCGTCATCCTGCCCCGCAGGATCGGTCAGTTCGGTCACGGCCTCCGCGGCCTCGTCTGGCAAGTCCGGCATGGTGGAACTCTCCTTGACCGCCCGACCCCCCGTCAACACACCCGCCGGTCCACCCCCAACTCCGCCCGGGCGAAACCATCCCACGACACCCGACACAGGCCCAGCCGGTTAGCAGAAAACAGGAGGAGGTCGGATGAACGCCAAGAGCACCCGGCCCGCCGACTGTGGTCAGGCATTCCCGGGCTGCGGACGGTGGGCGGTCCACACGTGGGTCTCGCCGTAGCGGCGGTCGTCGTCGGCGACCAGGCCTTCGGGCCAGCGCAGGTCGGTGGCGCGGGTCGGACGTTCGACGACGACGGTTCCGCCGGGGGTGAGGACGTCGACGAGGGCGGACAGGATCTCGTCGAGGGTGTCGAGGGCGTAGGGGGGGTCGGCGAAGACGAGGTCTGCGGGGGTGGCGGTCGGTAGGTGGCGTTCGACGGGGGTCGCGACGACGTGGGCACGGTCGGACAGGTCGAGGTTGGCGATGTTCGTGCGGCACACCCGGGCTGCAGTCGGGTCGGATTCGACGAGGACGGCTGACGACGCGCCACGGCTCAGGGCTTCCAGGGCTAGGGCGCCTGAGCCTGCGTACAGGTCCAGGACGTGGGCGCCGTCGACTGCTCCTAGGTGCTCCAGCCTCGAGAACACCGCTTCGCGGACGCGTTCGCTGGTCGGACGGGTGCCACGCGGCGGGACGAGAAGGGTCCGACCGCCCAGCGTCCCGGCGACGATCCGGGTCACCGGCCTGCCGCCGCCTCGCGCTGCTTTTTCTCTGCTTCTTTCTGGGCGTCGAGCATCCGTTCGGAGAACGTCTTGGTCGACGTCGACGACGCCACCAAGATCGCGATGAACGACGTGACGGCCTGCGCGATCCCCAGCATCTGTGTGGTGTGGCCGAGCACCAACGCGATCCACGTCGGCAGCAGGGCCAGCACGACGATGTCAGGCCCGCGTGACAGCACAGCCCCCACCCCGGACGGCAGCGCCCCGAACGGGGTGGACACCAACGTCGCGCCCCAGTCAGGGGCAGGCCGGTACGCAGCGCGCACCGCCGCGGCAGCCCATGCCGGCACCCCAGCCAGCCCGAGAACGGCCCAGCTGGGGATATCGCCCAACCAGGTTCCGACGGCGACGAACACTGCGACAGCCCACACTGTCATGACGGCCCCGGGCACGATCATGCGGGCGCGGCGGGCCATGGTCGGGTCGAGCGGCAGCAGCCGGTCGAGGATCGGGGCCATCTCCGCGCGACGGGACCCTTCCGCCGACGCGCTGGCCGCCACATACCCTCCGACGAGCACCGCGACCAGCACCGGACCCTGCCCTGACAGCTGTGGCACCACCGTCGCCACGACCGGCAGCGCGATGGCCAGCAGCACCTGCACCATATGGCGCAACGACCGGCGCAGCAGCACCAGGTCCGCGGTGACCAGACCGGTGACCGCTGAGCGTTCCAGCCCGTGCGGCAGGCCCGCATCCAGGGGAAAGACCATGCGCTCGGCGGTGACCAGGGGGTTGACCGGCCCGCGGATGGTACGCAGACGCGACGCCCATGGCCGCGACGACGTTGCCGCGCCGTCCGACAGGGCCCTGCCCAGCTCGCGCGAGTCCATGGAGACCATGGCACCCACAGCCTGGGCAGCCACCGACCCGCTCTCACGCAACGACGAAGCCCGGATCCGTGTCAGCCGTGCGTCAGCGGCCCACGCCAACCCCCCCACGACGAGGCCGACACCTGCGAGCACCACCCACGACGGGACCGGAAGCTTGTCCGGTGTCACACCCACCCACGCAGCAAACCCCAAGGCGACAGGTACGACGACGAGCATGACGTCGCCTGCCAACGCGCCGAACCGCCGCGACGCTCCGAAAGTCTGCGCCAGCGACATGACCAGCACCACCGTGCCAGCAGCGAGCGCACCGCTCACCCCGGCGCGCACGGTGCGCTCCATGGGGTCGCCCAGCAGCCCACCGTCGAGCAGGGCCACGACGAGCCCACCGACACCCGCGGCCACCAGAGGCAGACGCCGCGTCGCCGGGCGCAGCAGCCCCCTGCGGTCCACGGGCAGCCCCAGCCACCAGGCCGCCTCGGCACCGCCTGCGCCGACCGGGCCGAGCCGCCCTGCCAAGGACACCACAGTGGCCGCCAGCGAGCCGATGAGGACAGCGACGAGCGTGGGGATGAGGTCGGTGCCGCCGGCGCGTTCGACGTCGGGCACCGACCCCTTGAGCTGGCCAGCCACCCCGACGCCCACGGCGATACCGATCGCCAGCACGACCACGGCGTAGTACACGTCCGACAGCAACGACCCCAGGCCTGCCCCGGCGCGCTGTTTGGTCGCGTCACGGGTGTACCGGCGGATCGCACCAGCCCGGGGGACGTCACCCAGCTCAGCCTCGGCGACTGCGGGACAACCGTCGAGGCCGACGACCTCAGGCGTCTGGTTGTGCCACTCGTCGATCACGGCTCGGCCTCGATCCGGGCGGCGGCGTCGTCGGGCAAGAGCAGCGGGGACTCGTCGTCGGCGACGAACACTGCCCGGTCGGCCACGGCGCGCACCAGCGCAGGGTCGTGGGTGGCGAACAGCACCGTGCCACCGGCTTCTTTCTCCGCGTTGAGCCGGTCAGCGAGGTCTTCGCGCATACGCAGGTCCAGGCGCTGCTCGGGTTCGTCGAGCACGAGCAGGGTGCGTGGGCGCACGAACCCCGCAGCGAGCAGCAACCGCCGCCGCTGGCCTGATGACAACGCTGTGGGCAACGACTTGGTGTGCTCGGTGAGCCCGAACTCGTCCAGCAGCTCGGCCACCAGCTCGCGCGAGCCGAGCATGCCGTGCCCGCGGGCGGTCAGGTACAGGTGCTCGGCGACGGTCAGACCCGGGAAGTACGCGTCGTCGTCCAGGACGCTGGAGACTTTCGCCCGGAACTCCACCGACCGTTCGTCGGGGGGTTCGCCGAGCACGGTCAACCCTCCTCCGGCCACTTCGACCAGGCCGATGACAGCACGCAGGACGGTCGACTTGCCCGCCCCGTTCGCACCCACCAGCGCCAAGGCCCTGCCTTCAGGCAGGTTGAACGACACCGGCGCGCACACCGGTACCCCGCCGTACCCGACCAGGAGCTTTCTCGCCTGCACCACAGACCGCGACTTCGCCACCGGCACAGCCTACTGGCCCCGCAGACCTCGTCCCTCCGTAAGAGGTCAGCCTGCGCAGACGGCCGTCTTGGTGGTCAACGAGCCCGTATAGTGCGAAATGTGCTCTCCGGCGACGTTCTCTCACGGTGGTTGCAGGCCCGTGCCGGGACCGTCGTGGCAGGGTCGCTGGTCCGGCTGAGCCCGTCGGGGCTGCTGAGGGTGTCGACGACCACCGACTCGCACCGGGTGCAGGTGGCGCTGCCGGTGGCCCACGGCGGGCAGGCGGCGGTGTCCCGGGCGGTCCCTGACGGGCGTGACGAACCGTCGTTGGCGCTGCGGGTGCAGGCCGTGTCGTCCGAACAGGAGAAGGCCCGCCAGATGGAACGTCTGGTCGCCATGCTCACCGTGGCCGAGGCGGCCCGGGCGGACACGGCGACCTATCCTGCGGTGCTGCCCGTGCACGAGTCGTTCGTCGTCGCTGTGTCCAGCACCGAGATCGGTATGACCGGGCCCACCACCGAGCACGAGCTGTGGTGCGACGTCATGGCCTGGTGCCCGCGCAACCTCGCCGACCACCACCGTGAGGCCGGTCCGGCAGCCCGCGACCCGCGTACCGTCACCTCCCAGATCTTGCCGGTCATGGCCACGGTGTGTGCGGTGCACGACAACCTCAACATCGTGCACCGCGACATCACCCCGGCCAACGTGCTCGTCGACGACGCAGGCCGGCTGCTGCTGGCCGACTGGGGTATCGCCCACACCGTCCCGGCCGACCGCACCTCGACCCACACCCAGATGGTCGGCAACCGGGGGTTCTCCCTGCCCCCTGAGATGCTCGCCGGGAACAGCGCTGTCGGCCGGTACACCGACGCGTGGTACCTGGGGTCGCTGGCGGTGTGGATGCTCACCGGCTCACCACCGGGCCCATGGGGAGAGCTGCCGCCCCTGCCTGGCGGACCCGACGGTGCACGTCTGGCGTTCGTGGCGCAGGGTCTGTGCCAACCAGACCCGCGCCGGCGTCTGGACCTGGCCACGGCGTGCCAACAGCTGTCCGCTCTGGCTGTGTCCCCGGCCACTGCCCAGGTCACTGGTCCGCCCGTCACCGGAGGTGCTCCGTCGTGGTCGACCCCCACCGCGACCTTCGGCGCTGCACCATCTGCCACAGCGCCCCCACCGCCGTACGGCACTGCACCGCCGACCGGTGCGCAGCGCCCAGGTCCGTCGGTCGCCGACCGGTCCGAGTGGTCGGCGGGACCGCAGCCGTCCGACTCGCGCAAGGCCGTCGCTGTCGCCGTGGCCGCCCTGGTCGCCGTGCTGGTCGTGGGGGTGGTCGGTGTTGCGCTGTGGCTCGCCAGAATGTCGTCCACACCACAAGCCACACCCCAGCGCCCACCGGCGTCGACCCCGGCCTCACCCAGCCCGAGCCCGTCCGAAACACCCGACGACGAGGACTCAGAAGACCCGGCGGCCGACGAACCGGACTACCCGCCTTTCGCTGGTCTCGCGGCAGCCCGAGCGGCGGTCCCTCTGGTTGACAACCCCACCTGCACGCAGGTCGATCCCACGTCGCACGTGCCGCGTGGGGCTCAAGAGGTCTTCGCGTGCTCCTGGTCGGGGATCAGGGCCACCGTCTACATCACCCGCTGGAACTCTGCCGCCCAGGGGGGATCGGCCTGGGCCAACCTCAGTGCCGATGACGTCGGTGGGGTGTTGGTGATGAACTCGGGGACCTGGACTCTCAACGACGATCCACGTGGACCCAGCTTCACGGTCAACGGCTCAGCCAGCCGGCCGTCGACGACGACGCTGTGCTACACCGACCTGCCGTACTGCTGCACCGTCGAGTACGGCGACTCCTACGAGTACCAGAAGGCCGAGTCCCGTCTCGGTCTGCTGTCGGCCGCCAAGGCTGCCGACCTGGTCGCGTCCTGGCAGGGCTGACCCCGTACGGCAGACTGGGCCCATGCTCCACGACCCCGACCACCGCGACTTCGCCTCCGACAACCACGCCGGGGTGCACCCGCAGGTGCTCAAGGCCCTGGTCGAGGCCAACGGTGGACATGTCCACTCCTACGGCGACGACCCGTACACGGCCCGGCTCGCCGAGGTCATGGCCGACCACTTCGGCCCGCAGGCCCGCACGTACCCAGTGTTCAACGGGACCGGCGCGAACGTCGTGGCGCTGTCGGCCATGACCCCACGCTGGGGGTCGGTCATCACCGTGGACACAGCCCACGCGCACACCGACGAAGCCGGGGCGCCTGAACGTGTGGCTGGGCTGAAGCTGCTGGCGGTCCCCGCCGACGAGGGCAAGCTCACCCCCGGTGCTCTGGCCGAGGCTGCGACCGTCACCCGTGGCGTCCACCACCCGCAGCCGTCGACGGTGGCCATCTCCCAGTCCACCGAGCTGGGGACGGTCTACACCCCCGAAGAGACCGCCGCGCTGGCCGAGACCGCCCACTCCCGTGGCCTGCGGCTCTACGTGGACGGCGCACGTGTGGCCAACGCCGCAGCCCACCTGGGCCTGCCTCTGCGGGCCTTGACCACCGACGTCGGTGTCGACGTGGTCACCGTCGGTGGCACCAAGAACGGCGCGTTCGCCGCAGAAGCGCTCGTCGTGCTGACCCCAGGGTCGGCCGACGGTGTCGAGCACGTGCGCAAGATGGACGCACAGCTGTCCAGCAAGTCCCGCTTCACCTGCGCCCAGATGCTCGCCCTGTACGGCACCGACCTGTGGCTCGACTGCGCCCGCCAGGCCAACACCACGGCCACCCGCCTCGCCGAGGGCCTGGCCCGCCTCCCTGGCGTCCGCATCACCATGCCCGTGCAGGCCAACGCCGTCTTCGCCGAGATCCCCCCTGCCACCACAGCCCGCCTGCGCGAACACTGGGCCTTCTACGACTGGACCCCCGACGGCCACGAGGTCCGCCTCATGTGCGCCTGGGACACGACCAACGCTGACGTCGACGACTTCCTCGCTGTCGCCGCTGGTTGAGACAGCCGACCGCACCGCGGTCGCCACTGTCCGCGGCGACAGCGACGGTGTCGAGCGCTAGGGTCCGGGACGAAGGCTGCACCGTCTGAGAAGGCCTCGACCTCAGGAGTGACGATGAAGAAGCTGGTGTTGCTGGTTTCGGTGCTCATCACGGCGTTGGTGTTGGGCGCCTGTGGGAACAGTGATGGTGACAGTGGCTCCGGTGCTGTCGGCGGCCAGCCTGTGGGCCAGGACGTGCCCCAAGGTGTGCCAGACGAGCCTTCGGTGGACGACCCACCCGCGACGGGTCAGCAGGACTCTCGTCCGTCCGTCCCGGACTCGTACGACATCCGCGGGACCTGGAAATCTGTCGGCAGCGAAGGTTGGGGCCAGGCCCAGCCGGGTGCGATCGTGCTGTTCGGCGATGGTCAGGCCACTCTCTACAGCCCGCAGGACACCTACGCGTTCTACAAGGAGAACGGCACGTGGCGGCTGGTCGTCACCGGACTTCTCGGTGGGACCACCAACTTCCGTGTGGTGATCATCGACGCGAACAACATCGAGCTCTACAGCGGGTCGGACGATTCTCCGAAGCTGGTGCTCCAGCGCGTCGGATAGGGCAGGACAACGCCGCTAGCGTCGCGAGGAGGGGGTCTCGTCGTCGGGGTTGTCGCCGAGGCGACGTTCGCGTTCGCGCAGCTCGGCTTCCCACTGGGCAAGCTTTTGTTCGCGGGTGGGGTCGTTGGGGCGCAGGGACGCGAGGAAGTCGGGGTCGTCGTCGGGGCCTCGGCGACGCGGCGGGGCGGTGTGCCAGGGGGCCTGCCACAGCGGACGGCCGAGGAACAACCAGGCGAGAGGGCCGAAGACCGGCACGGCGACGATGACCAGCAGCCACAGCATGCGCGGCAGGTTGCGGACCCGGGCCGGGTCGGCCTGGAGCGCGTCGATGAAGCAGTACAGGAGCAGACCGACCCCGATGGTCACTGCAAGTGCCCTGAGCATAGGTATCGGCCTGGTCAGCGCGACGAGTCGTCGTCGGAGTCGTGGTCGCGCAGGCGGCTCTCGCGTTCGCGCAGCTGGGCTTCCCACTCGGCGAGCATCTGCTCGTGGCGCTCGTCGGACGCCTGGATAGAAGCCAGGAACTCCGGGTCGTCGTCGGGTGCGCGCCGACCGGTGTACCGCCCGCCTGCCGGCTCAGCTGACGGCTGCCACAGCGGGGTCCGCGACGGGCGGCCTGCGACCAGCCAGGCGATGGGACCGGCGAACGCGATGAAGATGATCAACAGCAACCACACCGTTTTGGACAGGTTCCTCACCTGGCACGGCGGGGTCTGGATACAGTCGATCAGGCAGTAGACGAGCAGAGCGACATCGATGACGACCGGCAACGCTCTGAGCACAGGACAACCCTAGCCCGATCTGGCAGCCGCAGGACCCACTTCACCTCTGTTAGGTGACGCTCACGACGAAAACCTGTGGATCGAAGCTCAGCCGTAGAAGACACGTTCGACGACAGCACGCGAACGACGGGCCGAGCGCAGGTACTCCTCCTCCAGCGCCGCTCCACCGCCAGGTCCGTAACCCATGGCACGGGCGACCCCGACAAGGGTGCGCCGGTCGTGCGGCAGCTGGTTGGTGTGCGCGGGGTCGGTGCGGCCAGACCACAGGACGTTCGCGTCACGCACCCGCATGGCCAGCTCCCAGGCAGCACGCAGCACCTGCACGTCGTCGCTCTCGAGCAGGCCGGCCTCGGCGGCGGCGTCCAGGGCGCCGGTGGTCGACGTGGTGCGCAGGGCCACGACCTCGTGGGCGTGGCACAGCTGGTACAGCTGTGCGGTCCACTCCACGTCGGACAGACCCCCACGGCCGAGCTTGACGTGCCGTGCAGGGTCGACGCCGCGGGGCAGGCGCTCAGCCTCGACCCGTGCTTTGATACGGCGGATCTCGCGCACGTCGGCCAGGGCCAGCCCTCCGGTGGGGTAGCGCACCGGGTCGGCCAGGGCCATGAACCTCTCCCCCAGGTCCTGGTCACCGGCGACCGGCCGGGCACGCAGCAGCGCCTGGGCTTCCCACACCGACGACCAGCGCTCGTAGTACTCCTCGAACGCGGCGAGGCTGCGCACCAGCGGTCCGTTGCGTCCTTCGGGGCGCAGGTCGGTGTCGAGCTCCAGGGGCGGTTCGGCGGCGGTGTCGACCAGCAGGGCGCGCAGCATGACAGCCACCTGGACGGCCCATTCCTGGGCGACGGCGGCGTCTGCGGACGCAACAGGGTCGTAGACGTACATGACGTCCGCGTCCGAGGAGTAACCCATCTCCTGACCGCCGAGCCGACCCATGGCGACGACCGCGAACTGCGCCGGGTCCTGGTCCAGGCCGAGGCTGTGACGGGCCTGGTGGCGGGCGATCCGCACCCCTCCGGCGAGCACCACGTCGGTGGCGGTGGTCACCGACGCGGCCACCCGGTCTTCGGTGACCTGGGCCAGCACCTGGGCGCACGCGGCCCGTGCCATCTCGCGACGGCGTAGCGCCCGCAGGGCGACGGCTGCGGCGACAGGTTCTTCGGTGCGGTCCAAGATCGCCTCGGCCTCGGCCCACAGCACCTGGTGCGGGCGGGGTTCGAGCTCGGCGTCGTCGCCGAGCCACATGACGGACTTGGGCGAGCGGGTCAGCACGTCGGCCACATAGCGTGACGTGGACAGCACCGACGACAGGTTCTGGGCGGCGTTGCCGGAGTCGCGCAGCAGCTTCAGGTACCAGTGGGTCGAGCCGAGGGTGTCCGACAACCGTCGGAACGCCAGGAGACCAGCGTCGGGGTCGGCGCCGTCGGCGAACCACCCGAGCATCACCGGCAGCAGCTGGCGCTGGATCGCGGCCCGGCGCGACAGGCCCTCTGTGAGCGCAGCGATATGGCGTACCGCTCCGGCGGGGTCGCGGTAGCCGATGGCTGCCAGGCGGGCTTTGGCTGCGTCGGGGGCGAGCCGGGCCTCGTCGGTGGACAGCTGGGCGGTGGCAGGCAGGAGCGGACGGTAGAACATCTCTTCGTGCAGGTGGCGCACGTCACGCTGGGTGGACCGCCACCGTTCGGTGAGCACGTCGGCGCCGCGCATCCCCATCGACCGGGCCAGACGTTCCAGGTCTGCCTCGGCGGTGGGCAGCACATGCGTGCGCTGCAGCCGTGCCAGCTGCAACCGGTGCTCCATGACGCGCAAGAACCGGTAGTGCTGGTCGAGCTGGGCGGCGTGGTCTCGTCCGACGTACCCGACCGATGCCAGCGCTGCCAGCGCCGTCAAGGTGTTGCCCGAGCGGATGGTCTCGTCGGCGCGGCCGTGGACCAGCTGCAGCAGCTGCACAGTGAACTCCACGTCACGCAGCCCGCCGACACCCAGCTTGATCTGCCGGTCTGCCTGCGCACGCGGCAGGTGCTCTTCGACGCGGCGGCGCATGGCCTGGGAGTCTTCGACGAAGTGCTCGCGGGTCACCGCTGACCACACGAACGGTTGGGTCATCTCGACGTACGCGGCACCGAGCCCGGCGTCACCGGCCAGCGGACGGGCTTTGAGCAGGGCTTGGAACTCCCAGGTGCGGGCCCAGCGCTCGTAGTACGTGCGGTGGCTGGCCAAGGTGCGCACCAGCGGGCCGTCTTTGCCTTCGGGGCGCAAAGCAGCGTCCACGGGCCACAGAGCAGGTTCGCCCGACACTGACGAGCAGGCCCGGGCCAACGACGTGGCCAGGCGTGCGCCGACGACCATGGCCTCGTCCTCAGGTGTCCCCTCGCATGGTTCGGCGACGTAGACCACATCCACGTCGGAGACGTAGTTCAGCTCGCGTCCACCGCACTTGCCCATACCGATGACAGCCAGACGGACCCCCGCACCGTGGTCGTCCATCTCCGCGCGCGCCAGGGCCAGGCTCGCCTCCAAGGCTGCGGCGGCCAGGTCGGCCAGCGCCGCGGCGACCTGCGGCATGGTCTGCGCTGGGTCTTCGGCGACGAGGTCCGCCGCGGCGATCCGCACCAACCGGGTGCGGTAGGCCACCCTCATGGCGTCGACACCAGCCGGTCCGCCCGGTTCGGCGACAGGCACGTCAGCGGCAGGGTCAGCACCGACGACGCCCAACAGCTCGGCACGGACCGCACCAGCGTCCACACCGGTCGCGGGTTCGTCGTCGAGCACCGCCAGCAGGGCGTTGGGGTGTGTGGCGACGAAGTTGCCCAGCTCGGTCGACGCGCCGAGCACCGCCAGCAACCGGGCCGCCGCAGGCCCCGGGTCGGCCAGCGCAGCGACGAGCGCCGTACGGGCCGGGCCGGGCCGAACCGCGTCGGCGACTTTCACCAGGCCCAGGGCGGCCAGGTCCGGGTCGGCGACCTCACCGAGCAGGCCAGGCAGGTCGGCGTCAGCGGGGACCACCGCGGTCAGTGCCGCGTCCGCCAGCAGCCGTTCGGTCCGTGCCACGTCTCGCACACCGGCGCGGCCGAGCCTGGCAGCCATAGAAGGGGTGCGGCCAGAACGCCCCGGCGGTCCGCTCATCACAACGACGGCACGAAGCGCGACAGCTCGTACGCGGTGATCTGGGTGCGGTAGTCGGCCCACTCTTTGCGCTTGTTGCGCAAGAAGAAGTCGAACACGTGCTCGCCGAGGGTCTCAGCGACCAGCTCAGACGACTGCATGACGCTGATCGCGGCGTCCAGCGACGTCGGCAACGGGTCGATCCCCATCGCCCGGCGTTCGGCGTCGGTCAGCTCCCACACGTCGTCCTCGGCGCCTTCGGGCAGCTCGTACCCGTTCTTGACGCCCTGGAGCCCGGCGGCGAGGATCACCGCGAACGCCAGGTACGGGTTGACGGCCGAGTCCAGCGCCCGGTACTCCACGCGGGTGGACTGGCCTTTGCCCGGGCTGTACATGGGCACGCGCACCAGCGCCGACCGGTTGTTGTGCCCCCAGCAGATGTACGAGGGGGCTTCTGCCCCGCTCCACAGACGTTTGTAGGAGTTGACGAACTGGTTGGTCACCGCGGTGATCTCCGCTGCGTGGCGCAGCAGCCCGGCGATGAACGACCGGCCGACCTGTGACAGCTCCAGGGGGGCGCCTGGTTCGTAGAACGCGTTGGAGTCGCCCTCGAACAGCGACACGTGGGTGTGCATCCCCGACCCTGGGTGGTCTGACAAGGGTTTGGGCATGAACGACGCGAAGACACCTTGCTCGAGCGCCACCTCTTTGACGATCGTGCGGAACGACATGAGGTTGTCGGCGGTGGTCAGCGCGTCGGCGTAGCGCAGGTCGATCTCGTTCTGGCCGGGCCCGGCCTCGTGGTGGGAGAACTCCACGGAGATACCCATGTCCTCGAGCATGGTGATCGCCTCGCGCCGGAAGTCCTGCCCGGCGCTGCGCACGACGTGGTCGAAGTACCCGCCGCAGTCCACCGGGATGAGGTTGGTGGGGTCCACCGGCGTCTGGAACAGGTAGAACTCCACCTCAGGATGGGTGTAGTAGGTGAATCCCTGCTCTGAGGCGCGTGCCAGCGCCCGGCGCAGCACCTGCCGCGAGTCCGCCGCCGACGGTTCCCCGTCAGGGGTGAACAGGTCGCAGAACATCCGGGCGGTGACCTGTTTCTCACCGCGCCACGGCAACAGCTGGAACGTCGACGGGTCAGGGTGGGCGATCATATCCGCCTCGTACACCCTGGTCAGCCCTTCGATCGCCGACCCGTCGAACCCGATGCCCTCGGTGAACGCCGACTCCAGCTCGGCTGGGGCGATCGCCACCGACTTGAGCACCCCCAGCACGTCGGTGAACCACAGCCTCAACGACCGGATGTTTCGTTCCTCGACGGTCCGTAACACGTAGTCCTGCTGCCTGTCCATACCCCCATCCTGCCCGATCACCGCCCGATCAGCCGCATGCGACAGGCCAGCACGAGCCCCGGCAGCCGGGCGGCGCACCACCCGGCAGCCGACCGGCGCACCGGCACAGGTCGCACAGTAAACGGCCCCTCGTCCCGGACTGACCCAGTGCCGCGGGACGAGGGGCCGTGTCTCCTGGTCAGGCCTCGGCAGGCTGGACAGCCAGGTCGGAGCCCGGGACGATCTCAGAGGCTGGTGCTTCCGAGCGCTTGAAGAGCCCGAGAGCGCCTTTGAGGCCCAGTGTCATGACGATGTTGACCAGGAAGCACGCCAGCGCCACGAAGAGCAGCACGCCGCTGGCCGCTGCCAGGACCATCTCCCAGCGGAACTCGCCACCGGTGTACATGGTGCGCCGCAGCATGCCCTGCAACCCGGCCATACCCATGAACGCACCCATGCCGATACCGCCGACCAGGTGGCACCAGAAGTGGACGTTCGCCAGCTTGGTGCTCCACAGCTCGGCGCCGTTGGTCAAGATCGGCAGCAGGAAGTACACCGCTGCGTACAGCGTCATGGTCAACCCGACCAGCACGGCCACGTGGACGTGCGGCCCGACGATCCACTGGGTGTTGTGCAGCACACGGTTCAGGCCAGCGTCGGCCTGCATGATGCCGGCGGGCACCGCCAGCGCGAAGCCGAGCAGACCGCCGATGAGGAACTTCAGCGGGAACGTCATCTTCAAAGGACGGGCCTGCCACAACGTCACCATGGCGATGAAGAAGGCCAGCCCTTGGGTGACGAGCTCGAGCGCTGTGACGAACTCGCCCGACCCCATCTTCAGCGCCGCAGGCTGGGCCTGGTCGGACAGCAGGTGGTGGCTCCACACCGTCCACGACACGACGAGCTCGAGGCCGAGGGCAAAACGCGCCCAGCGTGCCATGAACACCTCGCGGCCGGTGATGAGCTGCACGAGCAGGTACCAGGCACCAGCGACGAACACCAGCACAAGACCGTCGGCGACGAGGTCCAGGCCCCACCAGTACCAGTTCTTGTACAGCAGCGCGTCGACGGAGGTGTTGCTCAGGTCGTTGCCGAAGATCTTCGCGACCATGAACACCAAGATCAGCACACCCGAGAACGTGATGATGAGCACGTTGAACAGCACGTCGACCGAACCACGGGCGATGGCTGCGACCGGCAGGCTCACCAGGTGCTCTTGTGGTTTGCGCCAGCTCAGCTTGCCCTGGAAGAGCAGCTTCCAGCTCGTCAGGCCCAGAGCGTCGCCGAGCAACGCGCCCGGACGCTGACGGGTCCAGCCTTCAGGGGTGAAGGTGATCGTCTTGAACAGGTTGATCACGTACAGCAGCGTGCCGACCATCACCACGGCGATCCCGACGATGAACAACGCACCCGAGACCGGGTTGAACTGGTCGAAGTCGGCCGGCAGCGGCCAGTAGAGCGTGTACAGCGGGGCGTAGTGCGTCAAGAACCCGTCGAGCCAGAAGGTGAAGACACCGCCGACGATGAGCCACAGGGTCCAGTTGGCCATCTTGTAGGACCACAGCGGTTTCTTCATGAGGAACGGGACGAGGAACAAGAACGCACCAAACACCATGAGGTAGCTGGCGCCGAAGATCCCGACCAGCGGATGGGCCGACAGCATGGCGAAGTACCGTTCGAAACCGTCTTCCTCGGTTCCCAGGAAGCTCATCGGCTTGACCTGGTTGACCCGCATGAGCATGCCTTCGATGACGGCAAACGCATAGTAGACCAGCCCGAACACCACGAACTTCAGTGTGAGCTTCTGCAGCGGTGTGAGGGTTGAGACCTTGAACGTACCCTTGTTCCCGTTGAGGAGGGTATCGGTGAATGTGCTCATGTCAGTGCCTCACTTCCCGCAGCCGGTCACGTTGATGACGTTCTTGACCCCGACGTCGGCACCCAGGGGCCCGGCGTACTCCGTGGAACGGATGGTGTACAGGCCGTCATCGACGAAGGTCCACCGCAGCTCGTTGGGGTGCTGCGGCACCACCTGCATCTGGGCTTCCATCGAACCGTCGGGACGGAAGATGCCGAACCCGTACGTGTTGTCGTTGGTCTGCACCGAGAACTTCACCAGCTCGCCGCAGGGCACGTCGGGCAGCACAGCACCGGTCGGTGCGCCCGCGGTCCCGTGCGGTGCCAGCGCCGGCGCGGACTCGAACGGCCACCCAGCGCGCCATTCGGCCTTGGCGGCGGTGCCGTCGACGTCGGTCTTGCCGATCGACAGCTCATAGGTCGCCACGACGTCGGAGTCCGAGCCGAACAGGTCGTCCTTCACCCACGGGATGGTGGCGTAGGTGGTG